>NZ_JBFTNJ010000004.1:0-209404 GCF_056397425.1 Arthrobacter sp. 05N33_2 | reverse complement strand
AACGCCCGGTCCCATCCCGAACCCGGAAGCTAAGACCCACAGCGCCGATGGTACTGCACCCGGGAGGGTGTGGGAGAGTAGGTCACCGCCGGAACACCATTAACGGTCGAGGACCCCCACCACCAGGTGGGGGTCCTCCCGCATTTAACCCCCCTCTCCGGCAGGGCCGGGACCCCGGCCCCGGAGCCCGGGCCCACGGCCAGATGCCCCCAAACCGGTCCGGTACACGGCCTGCCATCACAGCGGCCCCAGGGCCCGCCACGAGCGCCCCACATCCCCGGGCAGCCGGCAGGGCATCCAAGGCCGGTGCCGGCGTCGACCCGCCAAGGCATCCCCTCACTGCCCGCCAGGATGCTTCTAAATTCGTCAAGCCGGGTTCTGATAGCGCAGCCAGCGCAGCGAAAGGACAAGCCAGCTCCTTGGAACTGGCCCCCTACATATTAAGTTCCTGGCGTTGTGCAAGTATTAGTCCACTGACCTTGGGGGGTGTCCGGTGATGATCACAGGCAAGTTCAAGTACGCCGCTACGACCACAATGCTGGGGCTGATCTGCGTCCTAACAGCCTGTGGCATGGAGGCGCAGCAGTCCTCGAATGCCCAGTCTTCGCAGTCCCCGCAGCATACGGAATTCGGCTCTATCGAGGAAGCCCGCCGAGCCGTTGCCGATGTCATTGGCTGCGAGGAAGCGCCCAAAACGGCCCCCATCATCAATCCGGAGCTGGCCGGTTACACGGCCGAATACGCCGTCTGTTCAAAACGTGTCCAGGTCGAGTGGTTCAAGACCGAAGAGGCCCGAAATGCTGAGCAGCAGCTGTATGCGGACAGCACCCAGCCTTTAGCCATCGTGGAGGGTAAAAACTGGATGGTCGTGGACATGTCCGAGGCACTTCAGGAGTCTCCGAGCGGTATGGACTTGAAGGGCCTGGCGCAAGAGCTCGGCGGCCAGTTCAAATCCTTGAATGGTGCCAAGCAGTCTTAGAACACCAAGAGTTAGGCCTCATCAGTACGTGGGAGATTCCCCTCGGAGGCAATACCATGGGTGAGCCACGCCCAAGCCAGGCCACAGCACCAGACTGCCAGCCACTCACAGAGCAGCCGGATATAGACTTACAGACCATGGGACGGGTCAGCAGCGGGCAGCGCCCGGGGTGGCTACCTGGCGGCACAAAGTACGCCGGCGGGGACCGCGGCGGAACTCGGTGAAACGGCGCCGACGAGGGGGCTTCCGCTCTCGGCGCAATTTGACGGCGATCGGCGCCCGATTCCAGTGATTTTCCCCAAAAAAGGCCGAAAACACGCGGAATTTGCCACCTCTGAGGCGCCAAGCTGGTAAGTTTTCGAACAGTGGTTTGTACGCATGCCGTGTGCAGGCTCCAAAAATCGTGACCGTCCAGGAGGACATAAATGGCTAAGAACCGTAGTGAACTTGTTGCAGAGGTAGCAGGCAAGGCCGGCACCAGCCAGGCAGCAGTCAACTCCGTGCTCGACGCACTGTTCGAGGTCTTCGAGACCTCCGTCGCCGCGGGCGAGAAGATCACCATCCCGGGCTGGCTCGCCGTAGAGCGCACCGACCGTGCAGCTCGCACCGGCCGCAACCCGCAGACCGGCGAGACCATCCAGATTGCCGCTGGCCACAGCGTCAAGCTGACCGCCGGCTCCAAGCTGAAGGCTGCAGTCGCCAAGAAGAAGTAGTCTTCTTCGCAGGCTTGAAAGGAGCGGCAACCCTCGGGTTGCCGCTCCTTTTGCGTCCCCGGCCAGTCCCTAACCCGGTCCCTAATCGGTCTTAGCCCGGCCGGGCGGCCTTCCCGACGAATCCGCAGTCCTTTGAAGGCCGGGCCGGCTTGGCGGATCCCCAGAGGCCCAGCCGCCGGGGCCGATTCGCTGAGCTAGGCGGCGTAGCGGACAATGGAGGTGTGCCTTCCGCAGTAAATCCCACGCCCACAACCGCAGCGCCCGTTCCCCCCGGGGACGCACGCGGCCCTGGCTCCGGTCCCGCCGGGATTGCCCGGCCTTGGCTGATCGCAGGCCTTGGCGCGTTGTTTATTGGCCTGGTAGCGGCACTTATCTTCTCCGGCGCAGCAGCCGCCCGCGAGGTCTCAGATCCCGGGGCACTGGTGCGCTGGGGGCTTCCGGTGAGCAAAGCGATCCACAACGTCGCTGTCGCCACCGTGATCGGCGGCCTGATCTTCGCCGTCGGCATCCTGCCGCGAAACAGGAACGGCTCCCGGTCCAAGGAGCAGGACGCCCCGGAACATCCCGCCTTCACCCGGGCGCTGGCCGTGGCAGCGGCCGCCGGCGCCGTCTGGACGCTGTCCGCGATCACCGTGCTGGTCCTGGGCTACGCGGACATTGCGGGGCAGGGCATCTCCGGGGATCCGGAATTCACCCGCTCCCTCGTTTACTTCATGACGGACATCGAAACCGGACGCGCGTGGCTGGCTGTCGTAATCATCGCCGCCGTCGTTACCACCGCCCTGTTCGGAGTGCGCTCCCGCGGCGGCCTGGCACTGACGCTGGTCCTTTCGCTGATCGGTCTGGTTCCCGCTGCCCTGATCGGACACTCCTCCAGCTCCAGCGACCACGAGGGCGCCATCAATTCGCTCGGCCTGCACCTGGTCGGCGTATCGGCCTGGGTGGGCGGCATCATCATGCTCGCGGTCCTCTCCGGGGTCCTGGAGGGCACGGGCGCCGGCGGCCGCACCTCGGGGGCAGCTTCGGGGACTGCAGACATCACCGAGCCAACCCTGCGCCGGTTCTCATCCCTGGCCGGCTTTGCCTTCGCGCTGGTCTTCGCCTCAGGCGTGATCAACGCCAGCATCCGCCTCACCACATGGGCAGACCTCTTCGGCTCCGCCTACGGGCAACTGATCCTGGCCAAGACGGCAGCGGTCCTGGTGTTGGGCGGCATCGGGCTCATGCACCGCCGCTGGGTCATCCCGCAGCTGGGCAACCGCGCCATGGGCAGGTCCGCGCGGCGGGTGCTGTGGCAGTTGGTGATCGTGGAGCTGATCATCATGGGAGCGACGTCCGGGATCGCCGTCGCGCTGGGGCGTTCCGCCCCGCCGCAGCCCACCACTTTCGCCCCCGACGCTTCGCCGGCCTTCATCCTCTCGGGCTACGAGCTGCCGCCGGAACTGACCCCGGACCGATGGCTCACGGAGTGGCGGCTCGACTGGCTCTGGATCGCCGTCGTCGTATTTGGCCTGGTGTCCTACCTCCTCGGCGTACGAAGGGTGCTGAAGCGGGGCGACTCGTGGCCCTGGTTCCGGACGGTCAACTGGGTGATCGGACTCATGGTCCTCACCTATGTGACCTCGGGGCCGCCGTCGGTCTATGGCAGGGTGCTGTTTTCGGCGCACATGGTGGACCACATGGCCCTGACCATGGTGGCCCCCATCTTCCTGGTCCTCGGCGCCCCCGTGACGCTGGCACTGCGGGCGCTGACCCCCCGGCGCGACAGCTCCCGCGGCCCGCGCGAGTGGCTCATGATCTTCATCCACTCCAAGTTCTCGCAACTGGTGACCCACCCGCTGTTCGCGGCCGCCAACTTCGCCGGCTCGATCGTGCTTTTCTACTACTCGGATGCGTTCGGCTATGCGATGCGGGACCACGTGGGCCACGAACTCATGAACCTGCACTTCGCCCTCACCGGCTACATCTTCGTGCTCACCATGATCGGCACCGATCCGTTGCCGCGCCGCGCACCGTACCCCATGCGGCTGCTGCTCCTGTTGGCCACCATGGGCTTCCACGCGTTCTTCGGCGTCGCCATCATGGGCGGCACCGGACTGCTGGCCGCCGACTACTTCGGCAACCTGGGGCGGACCTGGGGCCCCGCGGCCCTGCTGGACCAACAGATGGGCGGTGCCGTGGCGTGGGGGATCGGCGAAGTGCCAACCCTGCTGGTAGCGATCGGAGTCGCCGTGATGTGGTCCCGCTCCGACGCGCGCGAGTCCAAACGCACCGACCGGGCGGCGGACAGGAATAACGACGCCGATCTCACCGCTTACAACGATATGTTTGCCAAGCTGGCCGAGCGCGACGCCAGGCTTGCCGAACGCAATTCAAAGCTGGAAGGACGCTCATGACCGAAACCGTACGCACCCACCTCCGGGTCCGGGCCTCCGAACTGGTGGGCCGCAACTGGCTTAACACCGGTGGCAAGTCCCTGGACCTTGAATCCCTGCGCGGCAAGATCGTGCTGCTGGACTTCTGGACGTTCTGCTGCATCAACTGCCTGCACGTCCTGGACGAACTCCGCCCGCTCGAGCAGCAGTACTCGGATGTCCTCGTGACGGTCGGCGTGCATTCGCCCAAGTTCGAGCACGAGGCCGATCCCGTGGCGCTGGCGGCCGCCGTCGAACGCTACGAGATCCGCCACCCTGTCCTCGACGACCCCGAGCTGGACACCTGGAAGGCCTATACGGCCCGGGCCTGGCCGACCCTGGTGGTCATCGATCCCGAGGGCTACATCGTGGCGCACCTCTCCGGCGAGGGCCACGCGGACGGCCTCGCCGTGCTGATCCCCGAGCTGATCGCCGAACACGAAGCCAGGGGCACCCTGCACCGGGGCGACGGCCCCTATGTGGCGCCGGAACCGACGTCGGGAACACTGCGCTTCCCGGGCAAGGCCCTGTTCCTGCCCGCCGGCCGCGGCGTCGGAGGCGCCGGCGACGGCTCGTGGCTGGTGACCGACACCGGCCATCACCGGCTCGTGGAACTCTCTACCGACTTTCAGACCGTGCTGGCCACGTACGGCTCGGGCGAAAAGGGCCACGCCGACGGCAACGCCGCCACCGCCCGGTTCAACGAACCGCAGGGCCTGGTGCTGCTGCCTGAGGATGTCGCCGCGGACGCCGGTTACGACGTCGTCATTGCCGACTCAGTGAATCACCGGCTCCGCGGGCTGTCCCTCACGGACGGCACCGTCCGGACGCTGGCCGGCAACGGCGTACAGCGGCTGCTGGAAACCGGTCCGGCCCGCGTGGACGAGGAAGGCGCCGCCTACGGTACCCGGCTCGAGGCGGACCCGCTCGCGGTGTCCCTGAGCTCGCCGTGGGACGTCGTCTGGTCCACCAAGCTCAACGCCGTGGTGGTCGCGATGGCGGGAGTGCACCAGATCTTCAGCTTCGACCCGACCTCCGGGGCCGTAAAGATCATCGCCGGCAACGGCCTCGAAGGGCTCCTGGACGGCCCGGCCGCTGAAGCCTGGTTCGCCCAGTCCTCCGGCCTCGCCGAAGACGCGGACGGCAACATCTGGGTGGCTGACTCCGAGACCTCCGCCCTGCGCAAACTCGTGATTGATGACGCGGGCAGCATCACCGTCGAGTCGGCGGTGGGCAAGGGCCTGTTCGACTTCGGCTTCCGCGACGGACCCGCCGGGGAGGCGCGGCTGCAGCACCCGCTCGGCGTCACGGTGCTCCCTGACGGTTCGGTGGCCATCGCGGACACGTACAACGGCGCAGTCCGCCGCTACGACCCCGCAACGGGCACGGTCTCCACGCTGGCCCGCGGACTGTCCGAGCCCTCGGACGTGATTGTGGACCACACCCAGGTCGCCGGATCCGAGCCGTTGCTGGTGGTGGTCGAGGCCAACAAGCACCAGCTCGTGTACGTGCCCATCCCGAAGGAAGCCCAGCAGGTGGACGAGGGTGCGGCGCAGACCCACCGGCCCAAGAGCCCCGTGGCGCCTGGGCCGCTCGAACTGGCGGTCCGCTTCACGGCGCCCACCGGTCAGAAGCTGGACGACCGCTGGGGCGATCCCACCCAGTTGAAGATCTCGTCCACACCCCCCGAACTGCTGGTCTCCGGCGGCGGGACGTCCGTGGGGCTCCTGCGCACCCTGGAGCTTTCCTCCGACGTCCCCGAGGGCGTCCTGCACATCACCGCCCGCGCGGCCGCGTGTGACGGGCCCGAAGACGCCGACGGCGAGATCCCGGACCATGCGGCCTGCCACCTCTACCAGCAGGACTGGGGAATCCCCGTGCTCCTGCAGGCCGACGGAGACACCGAGCTGGTCCTGGACCTGCGCGGAATGGACTGAGCCGCTGCGCCAAGGCTGAGCCGAAGGCTGCTGTCCGTGACCCTGAATCACGGACAGCAGCCTTTTGGCTTTCTTCGGGCCTCCGGCCGCGGAGCCCCGGCGGGTACTAGTAGTCCAGCTGCGGCGTGAGCTTGACGGTGTCGCCGTCGATGTCCAGACGGGTCGTGAAGCTGAAATCGTGGACGGAGTCGATGTCGGACACGGCGCCCGAGAACAGATCCTGTTGGCGGGCCTTGATCCGGGCTTTGCCGTCGAGGGGCGCCACCACCCAGCGGCCGCCGAACGGCTCGATGCTGACGCTCGGGTAGTCCGTGATGCTCCAGTCGATGGTTCCGTCCATCACGCGGTTGTTGGTGGCGTGGTAGAACGGGCAGTTGGGCTGCAGCTTCTGCTGCTTGTCGGCCTCGTCCGCGCAGGAGTCCAGGAACTCCTTGACCTTGCCGCTCACGGCCTCCTTCAGGGCGCCCGTGGCCTCGGTCAGCAGGTTCAGCGGCGCCGGAGGCGCGTCCGCGGCCGACACGGTGGCGCGGGTGGCCGGGGCGGAGAAGTACTGGCCGTTCAGGGTCGCCTCGTACTCGCCCGGGTAGAAGACTGCGAAGGAGTTGCGGCCGTTGGGCATGTTCACCGGCACGCCGTTGAGGGTGGCCTCGCTGGAGTTGACCACGGTGACGTCCAGGACGGGCAGCTCAGAGGGGACGAAAGACCATTTGTGGAAGAACAGCCACTCGGTGCCGGAGCGCTCCAACAGGAACTCGGTTCGCAACTTGTTGCCGTCGACGGTGTACTCCATGGGCACCATGACCTGATTGGCACCGCGCTCTTCCGCGGCGCCAAGCTTGACGTCGGAGATGCGTGCCGCCGCGGTTTGCAGGGCCGTGCCGTCGAGCATCGCCGGGTTGCTTTGTGGCACGGAGGCGCGCAACAGGCCCAGCGCCTTTTCGCCATCGCCCTTTTGCAGGGCACTCAAATATTCGCGGACTGGCTGCTGGGGCCCGGCAATGGAGTCGTTCACCAGGTTGATCGACACGATGGCCCCGGCGACGGCAAGCATCAGTCCCAGCAGCCACACTGCTGCGATTTTGACCAACGCCTGACTCATCTGCACCATTCTTACGTTACCTGTACCCCACAGGAATCCCGGTGTCACAGTCCGCATCTGTGACGCGGAGCATGGCTGAAGGCCGCCGGGCCCGCGGGCCGGGAACGTTCGGTTGGATGCCGCCGCGGTGATCCCTAGCGGCGGCGGCGTTTGGAGGAAGTGCCGAAGACGCCGCGGAGCAGTTCCCTGCCAAGCTGGGTCCCCAGCGAGCGGGCCATGCTCTGAAGGCCACCGCCCAGGGCCCCCGCGAGTTCGCCGCCAATGCCCCCGCCACCGCCGGCCGGCGGCTGCGCCGGCCGGGGGGCACGCCGCTCGGCCACGTTGTCATCGTCGGGCATCCTGGGCGCCGGCGCGGGGCGGCTGCTGGGGCGGCCAAGGATTTCCTCCTCGATCCGTCGGGCTTCGGCGTCGATGGCGCGGGGGTCCAAACCGCCGCTCTGGGCGGATTCCTGGCTGCCGCCGTCCCGTGCGCCGCCGTGGTGTGCGGTCCCGGCCGCCGGCCCGGTGGCAGCGCCTGTGCGGTCACCGCCTTCGGCGGCGATCTTCTCGTACGCCGAGATGTTGTCGACGGCGGTGCCGTACTTGGGCAGCAGGGCGGAAGCGGCGACGGTGCTGGAGATCAGCTCGTCGGTGCTGGGACCCATCACGGACTCCGGGGCGCGGAGCCGGGTCAGCGCCACCGGGGTCGGCGCGCCCTTCTCATTCAGGACTGTGATGACGGCCTCGCCGATGCCGGCGGTAGTGAGGGTCTCCTCGAGGTCGTAGTCGCTGGTCGGGAAGGTCGAGACGGTGGCCCTGAGGGCCTTGGCGTCCTCCGGGGTATAGGCGCGGAGGGCGTGCTGCACGCGGTTTGCCAGCTGGCCGAGGACGTCGGCGGGGACGTCCTTGGGGGTCTGCGTCACGAAGAAAATTCCGACACCTTTGGACCTGATGAGCCGGACGGTGGTGGTGATCGCATCCAGGAAGGCTTTCGAGGCGCCGTTGAACAGCAAGTGGGCCTCATCGAGGAAGAAGACGAGCTTGGGCTTGTCGAGGTCACCGGCCTCGGGCAGGTCCTCGAAGAGGTCGGCCAGCAGCCACATGAGGAACGTTGAGAAGAGCATGGGCTTGGTCTGCAGCGTCGGAAGCTCCAGGCAGCTCACCACACCGCGGCCGTCCGGCGCGGTACGCAGCAGTTCGGCGGTGTCGAACTCGGGTTCGCCGAAGAACTTCTCCATACCCTGCGCCTCGAGCGTGATCAGTTCGCGCAGGATCACGCCGGCGGTTGCCTTGGAGAGGCCGCCGAGTTCCTCAAGTTCGTCCTTGCCCTCGGCCGAGGTCAGGAATTGGATCACGGCCCGCAGGTCCTTGAGGTCGATCAGCTCCAGGTCTTTCTTGTCCGCGAAATGGAAGACGAGCTGCAGGCTGGATTCCTGGGTCTCGTTCAGGTCCATGATGCGGGAGAGCAGGATGGGGCCGAAGGAGGTGATGGTGGCGCGGACCGGTATGCCCTTGCCGTCGCCGCCGAGGGCCAGGAACTCCACCGGAAAAGTCTTGCCCGACCAGGCCTGGCCGATGCTCTCCGTGCGGGCCAAGAGTTTTTCGGTGCCCGTGGCGGCGGTGGCCAGGCCCGAGAGGTCGCCCTTGATGTCGGCCAGGAACACGGGCACGCCGGCGGTGGAAAGCTGTTCGGCCATCATGTGCAGCGTGACGGTCTTGCCCGTGCCTGTCGCCCCGGCCACGAGGCCGTGCCGGTTCATCATCGCGAGCGGCAGCCGGACGGAGGCTTCCTTGTGGAGTTCGCCGTCGACGATCGCCGCGCCGAGCTCGATCGTCGGGCCGTCCAAAGTGTAGCCCTGGACGATCGTGGCGACTTTGTCTGCAGTGGATTTGATGGCCATGCGGTTAGCTTAGCCGGGTCCGGGGTTCCCGGACCCGGCTAGGAGTGGCTTATTCGGCGAGGGCCTTGAGGACCTCCTTGGCCACGTCCTCGCTGGACTGCGGGTTCTGCCCGGTGATGAGGTTTCCGTCCCGCACAACGTGAGACGTCCAGGCCGCGCCGTTCTCCACTACCGCGCCCTTCTCCTTCAGGACATCCTCCACGAACCACGGTGTATTGGGTCCCGTGCCGCCACCCAGCTCCTCCTCATTGGTGAAGACGGTGAGGCGGCGTCCGGCGAAGGTGAACGCGCCGTCGTCGTCCGTGGCGCTCAACAGCCCGGCCGGGCCGTGGCAGAACGGCGCGATGATCTTGCCGGCCGTGTTGACGGCCGTCAGCAGGCGGCCAAGGTCGGCATCCTGGTACAGGTCGGCCATCGGCCCGTGGCCGCCCGGCATCACGACGGCGTCGTAGGCGGAGGCGTCGACGTCGGCCAGCACCAGCGGGTTGGACAGTTCGGCGTCGAGGGAATCGATGTAGCGGCGGAAGCTATCCGCACGGTCCTGCCCACCGGCGGACTCGGCCGCGAGGCTCACCTCATCCACCGTCGGCTTCTTGCCGCCCGGAGTGGCGATGTGCACGGTGTGGCCCGCGTCGAGAAGGGTCCGGTGGGAGACGACGAGCTCCTCGGCCCAGTACCCGGTGGGGTGTTCGCTGCCGTCGCGCATCGTCAGGGAATCTGCTGCCGAGACAACCATCAGAATATTTTTAGCCATGGTGCTGCTCCTGTTCTGCCGGCAGGGCCGGCGGACGGTGGATAAGGTGAAATATGGGAAGCGGCGCGGTTCAGCGGGTCGCTTCGAGTTCCGCATAGGTGGCGTCGTCGAGGACGACGCCGGCGGCGGCCAGGTTCTCTTCAAGATGCTTGACGGAGCCGGTGCCGGGGATCGGCATCATGACGGGGGACCGGCGCAGAAGCCAGGCCAGCGCCACCTGGGAAGTCGTGGCGCCCAGCCGCTTCGCCGCCTCGTCGAGCGGTCCGCCCGGCCGGGCCAGCTCGCCAGCGGAGATCGGCGCCCACGGAATGAAGCCGATGCCGTTCTCCTCGGCGTACTCGAGGACGTCCTCGGAGCTGCGGTCGGTGAGGTTGTAGCGGTTCTGCACCGTGGAGACGGTGAAGTACTTCCCGGCTTCCTCCAGGTCCTCGACGCTGACCTGGGAGAGGCCGAGTGCCTTGACCTTGCCTTCCTTTTGCAGATCGCGAAGCACGGTGAATTGCTCGTCGCGGTCCACCTTGGGGTCGATCCGGTGCAGCTGCAGGAGGTCGAGGGAGTCGACCTTGAGTTTGCGCAGGCTCAGTTCCGTCTGCTGGCGCAGGTATTCGGGCCGGCCGACCGGAACCCAGACGTTGGGGCCGGTGCGGGTGAACCCCACCTTGGTGGCGATCTTGAGGCCGTCCCGGTAGGGATGCAGCGCCTCGGCGAGGATTTCCTCGCTGATGTTGGGGCCGTAAGAGTCTGCGGTGTCAATGAAGTCGACGCCGAGCTCCACGGCGCGGCGCACGACGTCGACCGCGGCGGCGCGGTCTGCCGGCTCGCCCCAGACGCCGTCGCCGACGATCCGCATGGCGCCAAAGCCCAGCCGGTGGACGGTTCCCAGATCCTTGAGGGCGATCGTGGCGGATTTTTTCGGATGCTGTGAATTGTCGTGGCTCATAGGAAAGTGAACATCCTCAGTCTGCTGACTATTCCAAGGCTCCCTAAGGGGGCGTCCCCGCCCGGCGATGCGGGGGGCGCCTGCAGGCGTGCGTTCCGGGCATTCCGGCGGCAAAACCTGCGCCGTGACGGAATTACGCCACCGATTAGCGTTTCTGCGATTTTGCCTTAGACTGTGGCATGCCCAACTCGTTCCCGCGCATCGTGCTGGCCTTTGCCGTGACCCTCGGCCTTGTCCTGCTGGGCGGAAGCCCCGCTTCGGCCGCTGCGGCCAGTACCTCGGGACCCGGAATCGATGTGTCCTGGCCGCAATGCGGGAAGACCCTCCCAAAGCAGCCGGCCTTCGCGATCGTCGGCGTCAATCATGGCCTGGCCAACAACACGAACCCGTGCCTGGCAAGCCAGCTGGCCTGGGCCAAGACCGCAAAGTCCCCGGCAGCGACGGCGCAGCCGAGGGTGGCGCTGTACGTCAACACGGCCAACCCCGCCCGGCAGGGGTCCTGGTGGCCCACGTTGAACACCTACAACGGGGTGAAGGTCACAAACCCCTACGGCAACTGCGCCTTGGGGTCGCTCAAAGCCTGCTCCTATATGTATGGGTGGGCCAAGGCGTCCGACGACGCCAAGCGCCGCGGGGTCAGCAACCCGCAGTCCTACCTCTGGTGGCTGGATGTGGAAACGGAAAACACCTGGCAGACAGACAAAGCCGCCAACGTCGCCGTCCTGGAAGGCATGGCCGCCTACTTCAAGAAGATCGGCGCCCGCGTGGGCCTCTACTCCACCGCCTACCAGTGGGGGGAGATCGCCGGAACCGTGAAGTTCGCCAGCCCGCTGGCAGGTCTGCCGAGCTGGCTCGCTGGAGCGGGATCGGCGGCCGGGGCCAAGGCGAACTGCGCCCGCCCCGGACTCACCCCGAACAGCCGCGTCTCGATGACGCAGTACATCTCCGGGGGCCTTGACTACAACTACTCGTGCCCCTGAGCCGCCTGCAGAAATATCCCGGGGGCCGCCGTCGTTGACCCCAGTGTGCCCGCGCCGGAAACCCGGTGCCACCCAGGACCGCAGTCCCAACTCCGGCCCGCACACTGCTCCGCTACGAAAGGCCGGCTTTTCCGTGACTGTTCCGCTTTCCATTCTTGATCTCGCAACCATCGGCCCGGGCCAGACGGCGGCCGAAAGCTTCGCCGGCAGCGTGGCCATGGCGCAGCTCGCCGAGGACCGGGGTTACCGGCGGATCTGGTACGCCGAGCACCACAACATGTCCGCGATCGCCTCGTCCGCCACGAGTGTGCTGATCGCCCACGTCGCGGCCCACACCTCCAGCATCCGGCTCGGCGCCGGCGGCGTGATGCTGCCCAACCACTCGCCGCTGACCATCGCCGAACAGTTCGGCACGCTTGAGACCCTGCACCCGGGCAGGATCGACCTCGGCCTGGGCCGGGCGCCGGGCAGCGACCAGAACACCATGCGCGCCCTGCGCCGCGATCCGATGTCGGCAGACAGCTTCCCGCAGGACGTCCTGGAGCTCCAGGGCTACCTGAGCGGCCCCACCCGCATCCAGGGCGTGGAGGCCACCCCGGGCAAGGGCACCAACGTGCCGCTGTACATCCTGGGGTCCTCCCTGTTCGGCGCCAGGCTGGCCGCCCAGCTGGGCCTGCCCTATGCGTTCGCCTCGCACTTCGCGCCCAACGCGCTGCAGGATGCGGTGGCGGTCTACCGCCGCGAATTCCGGCCCTCCGCGCAGCTCGAGGCCCCGCACGTGATCGCCGGAGTCAATGTCATTGCCGCCGATTCCGCCGCTGAGGCGCAGGCGATGTTCCAGGCCACCAAGCGGGCCAGGGTTTCCTTGTTCTTCGGCAATGGCCGTGTGTTCAGCGACGACGAGGCGGATATGATCCTGGACTCGCCCCAGGGCCAGCAGATGGCGCAGATGATGAAGTACTCCGCGGTGGGCACCCCCGAGGCCGTCCTGGCGTACCTCGAGGAGTTCACGGCGCACGCCGACGCCGACGAACTGATCGTGGCGCACCAGAGCACCGGGACCGAACCCCGGCTCCGTTCTGTGGAACTTCTGGCCGACGCCGCCCGCCTCGTGCGGGCATAACGACCTGGGGCCTTCCGGGCTACAGTTCCCGGCGGGCGCCCTCGGACGCGGTGACGGGGAAGATGTGCGGGGCCGCGTATCCGGCTCGGGCGAAGTCGCGGGCAACGCCCGCGGCCACCGTTGCGGCGCCGTCGTTGCGGACCAGAGCAATGGCTGCGCCACCGAAACCGCCGCCGGTCATGCGCGCGCCGATGGCGCCCAATCCCTGCGCGCTGGCCACGGCGAGGTCGAGCTCAGGGGTGGAGATCTCGAAGTCGTCGCGCATGGACTCGTGCGATTCGTTGAGGAACGGCCCGATCGCGGCGGGGCCGGAGGTCCGCAGTGCCGTCACGGTGTCGAGCACCCGCTGGTTTTCCGTGATGATGTGCCGGACCCGGCGGTAGGTCTGTCCGTCGAGCTGTGCCGCGGCGCGGGGAAGATCGTCCGGGCCCAGCGCCCGCAGGCTGCCGACGCCCAGGCGGCGGGCGCCGTCCTCGCAGGAACGGCGGCGGCTGGCGTAGCCGCCGTCGGCATGGGAATGGCTGGTGCGGGTGTCGATCACGAGCAGCCCCACCCCGGCACCGGCGAAGCCGAGGGCAACCGGCTCGGTCGAGACGTTCTGGCAATCGAGCAGGATGCCATGATCGGGCTCGCCAAGGAGCGAGGCCGACTGGTCCATGATGCCGGTGGGCGCGCCGACCACCCGATTCTCGGCCAGCTGGCCGATCCGTGCCAGTTCAGGCCTGCCCAGCCCCAAGTCCCAGAGATCGTTCAGGGCCAGGGCCACCGCGCATTCGATTGCGGCGGAGGAGGACAACCCGGCGCCGGCCGGGACATCCGAGGTCAGCGCCAGGTCCAGGCCGGACATCCGGGACGGGACGCCGGAACCGGCTGCTGAACCGGACGCGACGCCGGAACCGGCTGCTGAACCGGACGCGACGTCGGAACCGGCGCCGGCTGCTGCCGCCCGGGACATCGCCCAGGCCACGCCGAGGGGGTACGCGGCCCAGCCGGTGAGGCTATCCGGGTCCAGGCGGTCGAGGCTTACCTCTATGACGCCGGGGAAAGAGCTGCTGGTGACCCGGAGCAGACGGTCTGCGCGGACGCGGGCCGCCACCGTGGTGCGCTTGTCGATCGCGATCGGAAACGCGAAGCCCTCGTTGTAATCCGTGTGCTCACCGATCAGGTTGACCCGCCCGGGCGCCGACCACAAGCCGTCCGGCGCGCCCCCAAACTCGCTGGAAAAGTACCCACTTTCCCGTTCAAGGACCTCGTTCATGGCTGGGCTGCTTCCTGTTCTGTTGCTGGGAGTTCTGTGCGGAATGGCTCGAGCCCTGGTGTACGCGGTGGCGGCGATGCTGCCTCCATGGCGTCCCGGAGCCGGGCGGCGGCCGTTTCCGGCGGGATGTCCGCGATGAATGCCCCCATCGCGGCTTCCGACCCTGCCAGGTACTTGAGCTTGTCCTCCTCCCGGCGGGGCGAGGTCAGTTGCAGCATGAGCCGGATGTCGTCCCGGTGGGCGTGGACGGGAGCCTGGTGCCACGCCGAAATGTACGGCGTGGGGCTGTCGTAGAGGGCATCGACGCCACGCAGGAGCTGGCGGTACAGCAGGGAGAACTCATCGCGTTCCTCGTCGGTCGTGGCGGCGAGGTCCGGGACGTGCCGGTGCGGGAGGATATGCACTTCCAGCGGCCAGCGCGCGGCAAACGGGACAAACGCCGTCCAGTGCTCGCCCTGGAGCAGCACCCGCTCGGATTTCTGCTCGAAGCTGAGGATGTCCTCGAACAGCGCGCCGCCGTAACTTTCGATCGTGCGGACCAGCTGGGCCGTGCGCGGCGTGATGTACGGGTAGGCGTAGATCTGTCCGTGCGGGTGGTGCAGCGTCACGCCGATCGCTTCGCCGCGGTTCTCGAACGGAAAGACCTGTTCGACGCCGGGCAGCGCGGACAGCGCGGCCGTCCGGTCCGCCCAGGCTTCCACGACCGTGCGCATCCGGGACAGGGGCAGGCCCGCCAGGGAGCCGGTGTGTTCCGGGGAGAAGCACACCACTTCGCACCGGCCCACGGACTGCCGGCTGCGCCCCAGCCCCACCCGGGCGAGGTCATCCAGGCCTTCCGGCGCGGCGGCCCCCGCCAGGTCCGGCCCGAAGGAGGGGGACTTGTTTTCGAAGACGGCGACGTCGTAGAGGCTCGGAATCTCCGAGGGATTCTCCGGCGACGCCGGGGCCAGCGGGTCCAGGTGCGAGGGCGGCAGGACCACCCGGTTCTGCCGGGCGGCCGCGATCGAGATCCACTCCCCGGTCAGGGCGTCCTGGCGCATGGTGGCCGTGGGCGGCCGGACCGCCGGCGCGCGGAGATCCTCGCCCCGGTGCGGGGGCAGGGCGGTATCGGCATCATCGAAGTAGATGATGTCCCGGCCGTCGGAGAGCTTGTGGGAGCGTTTCGTAATCTGGCCCATGCTAGGGGTTCCTCACGGGGTGTGCGCTGGTTGCGGCTGGATAGGCGGCTGGATAGGCGGCCGGAGCGGCGGCGGTGGCGCGGCGGACTGCCAGGAGCAGCCCGTGTTCCGGGTTCAGGACCGGCATTGGGAGCCCGGATTCGGCCAGGAAGCGTCCCGAGGCCTCGACGCCGCCCGCAAGCCACGCCGGTGGCGCCGCCTGCAGGAACGCCCGCCGGTCCCCGGCCGCCGGGTAGACCGCTTCCACCCGGTACGCGGTGTCCGGGAGCAGCCCGGGCAGGCAGACCTTCCCCGGGACTTCGGCGAACGACGTCGCCACCGAGACCAGGGCGTAGAGGGCCTCGCCGCCGTCGTGGGACACGACCCCGTGCAGCCGGAGGGCGGGATCGGGCTCGTCGGCCCGCACCATGCGCCCGCTGTGCAGGAGCGGCCGGTACTGCTTGAACAGTGCGATGGCTCGGGCAAGCTCGGTCCGTTCGGCATCGTCGAGGCGCCGGACATCCCATTCGAGGCCGAAGTGGCCGAACATCGCGGTGATCGCCCGGAACGAGAGATCGTGCGTTCGCGCCGTGGTGTGGCTCGTGGTGGGGCCAATGTGCGATCCGACGAGCTCCGGCGGCACCACCACGCCGGTCCAGCGCTGGATGGTCTGACGTTCCAGGGCATCGTTGCAGTCCGAGGCCCAGATCCGGTCGGTGCGCTCCAGGATGCCGAGATCCACGCGGGCCCCGCCGGAGGAGCAGCTTTCAATCTCGACGCCGGGGTGGGCCTTGCGGAGCTCGTCCAGGAGCCGGTAGACGGCCTGAGTCTGGGCGTGCACGGACGGCCGGCCGGCGTGGCCCATCTCGGCCAGGTCCCGGTTCTGGTCCCATTTGAGGTAACTGATCCGGTATTCGCTCAACAGGGCATCGAGCCTGTCGAAGATGTATTGCCAGGCCGCCGGATTGACCAGGTCAAGGACCTGCTGGTGCCGCCATTGCATGGGCAGCCGGCCAGTCAGCCGGCCGGCCGGGCCGGCGATCCAGTCCGGGTGGGCGCGGGCCAGGTCCGAGTCTTCGTTGACCATTTCGGGTTCGACCCAGAGCCCGAATTCCATGCCGTGGCCGGTAACGGCGTCGATCAGCGGCGTCAGGCCCTCGGGCCACAGGTCCTCGTCGACGTACCAGTCGCCGAGGCCGGCGTGATCATCGCGGCGGCCGCGGAACCAGCCGTCGTCAAGGACGAAGCGTTCCACGCCGAGCCCGGCGGCCGCTTCGGCGAGTTCGAGCAGCGGCTCGAGGCGGTGGTCGAAGTAGACCGCTTCCCAGACGTTGAGCACCACGGGACGGGCTTTGCCGGACCGCACGCCGGGGTGGTGCGGGCGCCCGCGGAACCAGCTGTAGAAGGCATCGCTGATGCCGTCCAGGCCCGCGGCGGAGTAGGCAGCGTACAGCCACGGGGTCTCGTAGCTGGCGTTCGCTTCCACGCTGATCTCGCCGGCGCCGAGCAGTTCCGAGGCGCCCAGGACGGTCCGGCCGTCCGCGGCGGCGTCAACGAAGCTCTCGTGGTTGCCGCTCCAGCCCAGATGCACGGCCCAGACCTGCCCGTGGCGGTTCCCGAATCCGGGGGTGCCGGCCGCGAGCAGGAGCGAGGCGTCGTGGCCGGTCCGGCCGTGCCGGCCCGAGCGGACCCATGTGCCTTGGCGCAGCGGCAGGCGCTGGGGGTGGGACTCCCGGCACCAGCGGCCGGTCAGGTCCAGGATTTCTGTGGCGGCGCGGCCCACGGGCAGCACGGCGGCGAGTTCGTCGAGGCTGTACGGGCCGGCGCCGTCGTTGTCGAGCCGGTGCCGGAGCTGGAGCAGGCCGCCGTCGTTGATCCTGATCTCCGTGCGGACGCTGACACCGGCCTCGGGGTCGGCCTGGGTGATGACAGCCGAGCAGTCCGCCCCGCGGGACCGCTCGCCGCTGGACAGCTCAGCACTGGAACGTTCAACACTGACAACACGCAGACGGGCCGAGAACGCCTGGCCGTTCCGGTGGCCGCGGAGGCCGGGGCGCCCGCGCCAGCCGGAGGACGCCTGCGGGATCAGTCCCAGCGTCACCGGGACGTCGAGGGCCGAGTGCGGCACGGCCTGGCCCAACAGCGAAAGATCCGGCAGGGCCGGGCCGAGGTCGGCGCCGAAGTGCAGCATGGCGGCCTCGCCCGTGCTGAAGTCGATCAGCAGGGATGTTCCGGAGCGGCGCAGGTACAACGGCTCCACCGGAGGGACGCCCACGGGGGAGAGGGTCTCGGCGGCAAGGGTGAGGTCCGGGTTGTTCACGGCAGCTCCAGGCGTAGTGGTTTGGGTGGGCGGGGGCCGAGCGGTCAGCCTGTGGCTGCTGCGGGGCTGGCTGCGCTGATGCTCCGGGCGTCGCCGGTATGGGCCAGGCGGAGCCGGCCGACGCGCTCGCCGAGGATGCGCCGGGCCTCGCTGCCCAGAAGGTCATCGCTGATGAGTTCGTCAGCGTCCTCCAGGCCGGCGATCGTGCTGATGCCGAGGGTGCCCCACTTGGTGTGGTCCGCCAGCACCACCACCCGCCGGGCCGCGGTGACGAAGGCCCGGTCGGTTTCGGCCTCGAGCACGTTGGGGGTGGTGAACCCGGCGTCGGCGTCGACACCGTGGACGCCGAGGAACAATACGTCCAGGTGCAGCTGTTTGAGCGAGGATGTGGCCAGCGGGCCTACAAGGGCGTCCGAGGGTGTGCGCTCGCCGCCGGTCAGGATCACGGTGGACGGGGAGGCGCTCTGGTGGAAGACGTCCGCGATCCGCACCGAGTTGGTGACCACCGTGATCCGCGGGCCGGCGGACAGCAGCTGGGCCAGCGCCCACGTGGTGGTGCCGGCGCTGAGCCCCACCGCCATGCCCTCGCGCACCTGCGCGGCCGCCTCCTGCGCAATCGCCATCTTCTCGTCCTTGAGCTGGGTCACCTTCAGCTCGAAGCCTGGCTCGTGGGTGCCGGCGCCGCCGGGCAACTTGGCCCCGCCGTGGATCTTCTCCACGGCGCCCGCCGCGTCGAGGGCCTCGATGTCCCGCCGCACGGTCATCAGCGAGACGCCGAGCATCTTGGCGAGGTCCGCGACACGGACGATCCGCTCACGCTGGACCTCCGCGAGGATGGCGGAATGGCGGGCTGCGGCTAGCATGTGGAGTCCTTACAGGGTTGAGTGGCTTGACTGGTTTGAGTGGCTGGCGGAGGTGCCGACCAATCGGGCGGCAGCCGAACGGACGACGGCGGCACCGCCGGCCGCGAGGCCGAGCCCGCCGTCGAGTTCGGCGCCGGTGAGCAGGTCCACGCCTTCCAGCGGCAGCCGGACGTCGTGGGCGCCGTGGTTGATGCAGAACGTCCAGTCGGTCCCGTCCTTGCTGCGCCGGACCACTTCGACGTCGGCCGGCAGGTCCGGGACGAGCGGCTGCACCTTGGCATCGGCGCAGACGACGGCGAGCAGTTCGCCCAGGCCCTCCGGCGCGAGTGACGTGGCGACATAGTAGGAGCGGCCGCTTCCGGCACGGTTACGGGTCACGGCGGGAGAACCGGCGGCCGGTCCCTCTTCCACGGCCGCGAGGACCTCGGCGGTGGTGGCATGCCCCAATTCGTTCCAGCAACTACCCGCCCCGAAGCTGCTGAGCCGGATGCTTTCGCCGCCGCGCAGCGGGAAAAACTCTTCCATCTTCACGCCCAGCAGTCCGCTGAACGCGCCGGGGTAGCTGCCAAGCCTGATGTGGTCATTTTCGTCCACGATACCGGAGAAATAGGTCACCACGAGGTGGCCGCCGGAGCGCACGTACGCGTCCAGATTCGCGGCCCCGGCATCGCTCACGAGGTACTGCATCGGCGCGACGACGAGCCTGTAGCCGGATAGGTCATCGGTGCCCTGGCGGAAGTCGGTGGGGATGCCGGCGCGGTAGAAGGCATCGTGCCAGCGCCGGGTTTCGGCGATGTTGGAGGCGTCCACGCTCGGGTGCGAGTCCAGTTCCGAGGCCCAGCGGGCGTCAGTGTCGTGGAGGATCGCGACGTCCACCCGGCCGGACGCGCCCGTAACCACCGAGCCGCTGACTTCGGCCAGGCTCCGCAGCGCCTGGCCCAGCTGGACCACTTCGCGCCAAACCTTGGTGTCCGTGCCGGCGTGCGGCAGCAGTCCGGAATGGAACTTTTCGGCGCCGGCCCGCGAGGCCCGCCACTGGAAGAAGAGCGCGCCGTCGGCGCCGCGGGCAACATGCTGCAGGGAGTTGCGCAGCATCTCGCCGGGCGCTTTGGCGATGTTGCGCGGCTGCCAGTTCACGGCAGAGGTCGAATGCTCCATGAGCAGCCACGGCTTGCCCCTGGCCCAGCCGCGGGTGAGGTCTGCGGTTGCCGCCAGTTCCTGGAAGTTCCGCGGATCCTCGGCAATCAGGTAGTGGTCGTTGGAGACCACATCCATCTCCTCGGACCAGCGCCAGTAGTCCACGGGCTGGTGCAGGCCCATGTTGAACCCCATGAAGTTGGTGGTCACGGGATGTCCCGAGTGCGTGCGGATGATCGCGGCCTCGGCCTTGTAGCATTCGAGCAGCTCATCGGAGGAGTAGCGGGCGAAGTCCAGCTGCTGGGTCGGGTTCACCCAGGTCCCGGAGGTGCGCGGCGGCAGGATCTGCTCCCAGGCCGAGTAGCACTGGGACCAGAAGGCGGTGCCCCACGCGGCATTGAGGGCCTCCAGGCTGCCGTACCGGCGTTCGAGCCAGCGCCGGAAACCCGCGGCGGCACCGTCCGAGAAATCAGGCTGGTTGTGGCAGCCGTACTCGTTGTGGACATGCCACATCACGATGGCGGGGTGGTCCTTGTACCGGGTGGCGAGCTGCTCGGTCAGGGCCGCGGCGGCCCGGCGGTATTCGGCACTCGACGCCGCGAAGGCCTGCCGGGAACCGTAGCTGTGCCGCACGCCGTCGGCTGTCACGGGCAGGGATTCGGGGTACTTGTGGCTGAACCAGGGCGGCGGCGACGCCGTGGCGTTCGCCAGGTCCACCCGGATGCCGTTGGCGTGCAGCAGGTCCAGGACCCGGTCCAGCCAGCCGAACTCGTAGACGCCCTCGGACGGCTCAAGCAGGGACCAGCTGAAGATGCCCACGCTGACCAGGTTGACGCCGGCCTCGCGCATCAGCCGGACGTCCTCGTCCCAGGTCTCCTCGGGCCACTGCTCCGGGTTGTAGTCTCCGCCGAATGCCAGCATCGGGGAGCCTTCGGAGCCGAGGCGGGCGGTGATGTAGTCCATGGCGTTGTTGTGGTTGGAGCTGTTGTCCACGTTTATCCTTTGCTGGAGCCGAGGGTCAGGCCCGCCACGAAGTGGCGCTGCAGGAGCAGGTAGATGATCAGGGCCGGAACGGCCGTGATCATGGCGCCGGCGGCGATCAGGTTGTAGTTGGAGAGGAACTGGCCCTGGAGGTTGTTGATCGCGGTGGTGACCGGGAGCCGGTCTCCGCTTTGGATGAAGAGCAGGGGCCAGAAGAAGTCGTTGTAAATGAAGATCACCTCGAGCGTGCCCATGGCGGCCAGGGCCGGGCGGCACAGCGGCAGGATGATGTCCCAGTACTGGCGCCAGACGCCGGCACCGTCAACCAGGGCCGCCTCGGTCAGCTCGGGGGACAGGGCCTTCATGTAGTTCGAGAGGACGAACGTCACGAAGCCGATCTGGAAGGCGGTGTCCACGGCGATCACGCTGATGTAGGTGTTGAGCAGGTTCCCGGAATCGCTGACGGCGTAGGGAAGCTCGAAGTGCTTGAACATTTCAAAGAGCGGCGCCGCGAGCACCTGCGGCGGCAGCAGGTTTCCGGCGGTGAACATGATCAGCAGGGTGATGTTGAACTTCCAGCTCACCCGGCTCACGGCGAACGCCATCATGGAGGCGAAGAAGAGGATCAGGAACACCGAGGGGACCGTGATGAGCACGGAGTTCCAGAACAGCTGGGAAAAGCCGCCCTGTGTCCAGGCCTGGGCGAAGTTGTCGAAGTTGAAGGCGCCGCCGGTGCTGAAGTAGCCGTATTTGTCGGTGTCGGCTTTGGGCCGCAGGGCAGTGAAAATGGCCCAGGCCAGGGGTACGAGCCAGATCGCCGCCATGACGATGAGGAAGACGTGGGTGCCGTAGTGCTTCTTGCCCTGCTTGTTGTTGGCCGGCCTGCCGGGGCGGGGGCCGGTCCTGCCTGGGCCGGAGCTGCGCTGCCGGGCGTCTGCCGGGCTGCCGGCCGCGGCGGCATCGGTTGGATGGGCGATGCTCATGCCTCTTTGTCCTTTCCGAATGCGCGGGAGAGGTAAAACGTGATGGGGATCAGCGAGATGACGAGCAGGATGACGGCCAGCGCCGAGCCGATGCCGATCACCTGCCCTTCGCCCACCAGGTTCTGGATGACCAGGGCGCTGATCAGTTCCAGCCCGTTGGTGCCGCGGTTGATCACGTAGACGATGTCGAACGCCCGGAGGGATTCGATGACGGTGATGACGATGATGATGACGTTCACCGGGCGCATGGCCGGGAAGACCACCTGGAAGAAGGTCTGGACCGCGTTGGCGCCGTCGATCTGGGCCGCCTCGCGCAGGGTCGGATCCACGCCCTTGAGCCCGGCCAGGTACAGGATCATGACGTAGCCGGCGTGCCGCCAGGTGGCGGCGAAGAGGGCTGCCCAGATGTTGACGCTGGAATCCCCGAACCAGTCGACGGCCTGGGGCGTGCCGGCGGTGCCAAGCAGGAAGTTCAGGAGGCCGCTGTCCCGGTTGTAGAACAGCTGCCAGATGATCCCGATCAGGGCCAGGGAGAGCATCACCGGGGCGAAGAAGATGCTCTGGTAGATCCGCGTGCCGCGGATGTTCTGGTCCAGGAGCACGGCCAGGAGCAGCCCCAGCGGGGTGGCGACGAGTGCCAGGAACGCCAGCCACAGCACGTTGTGCTGCATGGCCGGCCAAAACGGCGGGTAATCCTGGGCGATGAACTGGTAGTTCTCGACGCCGGCGGGCTTGATGTCGGTCAGCTCCAGCCCGTTCCAGCGGGTGAAGGACAGTCCGACCGACATGAGGGTGGGGATCCAGACCAGTACGAGCTGGATCAGCGTGGGGATGCCCACCATCAAGCCGAGCACCACTTTGTCGCGGCCGGACAGCCGCCGAACCCGCCGCGCGGGGGCTGCGGCTGCTTTGCGCCCCCGCGCCGACGGGTTGGTAGAGACACTCATGGAGCCCCCCCCCACGGCGCTACTGGGCGGCGTACAGGGACTTGGCCTGGGCTTCCAGGTTCTTCACATCGACGTTGCCGTCCTTGATGAACGACTGGAGCGCCGGGATCATCACGTTGTTGGCCATGGCGGGCAGGGCATCGCGGTCGAAGAACTGGCTGATGTTCTTGGCGCCGCTGATGGCCTCGGCCAGCTTCTTGTTCAGCGGAGTGAACTTGGAGGTATCGGCGCCCTTGGCGGTGGCGATGTTGGACGAGTCGACCGAGGCGTACACATCCTGTCCTTCCGGGGTGCCGACGTAGGCCAGGAAGTCCCGGGCGGCCTGGTTCTGGCCGCCCTTCTTGGAGAGCAGCAGGCCGTCGATGGGTGCCTCGATGGCATCCTGGCCTTCCACCGCGACCTCGGGGAACGGGAAGAAGTCGATGTCGTCGGCGATTGTCTTGTCCGTGAACTGCTGGGTGAGGAAGGAGCCGAGCAGGTACATGCCGGATTTCTTGTCCGCGAGGGACTTCGCCGAGTCCTGCCAGGTCATGCCCAGCGCGTTCGGGTTCTGGAACGGGAGCAGGGCCTTCCAGGTGTCGAAGACGTCGCTGACCTTCTTCTGGTCCCAACTTTCCCGGTGCGCGGTGAGGTCCATGTGGAACTGGTAGCCGTTCAGGCGCATGTTCAGGTAGTCGAACGTGCCCATGGCGGGCCAGCCGTCCTTGTCCGCGAATTCAATCGGGATCAGGCCGTCGGCCTTCATCTTGGTGGCGAGGGTCTTCAGCTCATCGAACGTCGTGGGGACGGTGTACCCCTTTTCCGTCCAGAGGCTCTTGCGGTAGAAGAAGCCCCAGGGGTAGTTGTAGTTCGGGATCAGGTACATCTTGCCGTCGGCTCCGGTCGAGGCCTTTTTCAGGGCATCGGAGTAGTTTCCGCCGACCTTTTCCCAGACGTCATCGATCGGGGCGAGCAGTCCCTTGCCGGCGTAGTACTGCATGCGGTACCCGGCGAACCAGGTGAAAGAATCGTCGGGGCTGCCCTGGAGGTAGGTGTTGATCTTGTTCTGGAAGTCGTTGTGCGCCACCACGTTGGTGGTGACCGCGATGCCGGACTTCTTCTGGAAAGCGTCGGTCACCGCCTTGTAGGCAGCCTTGGGGACCTCGTCGGAGGACCCGGAACCGAACGTGGCCGTCTTGGCGCCGCCGCTGGCAGGTGCGCTGCCGCCCGTGCAGGCCGAGAGCAGGGGAATGCCGGCCATCGCGACTGCTCCGGCGCCGAAGGTCTTCAGCAGCGTCCTCCGGTCCCACCCGCCTCGGCTGGAGGCCCGGAGCAGTGCGTCTTCATGCATGGTCATAATTTCTCCTTTGAAATAACGCGGGTGGAGTGAAGCAGCTCACATCATTAGCTATCATAATCGCACAATAAGGAACGTCAAGTAGCAAAAAAGAACATTTTGATGCGCATGGCCGGACTCGTCCGTTGACTTAGGGCGGGACCGCTCTTAGCGTTAAGCCCCTCAGGGTGCCGATGTGGTCCGCCGGTTGGCGGTGGCGCCCGGAACCGCGGATACATGGCGAAAACCCAGGTGCACCCATGAAGATCAAGTCCACAGCCGCCGCCACGCTGCTCGTCCTGCTGTTCCTGGGAGGATTGCTCGGCGGCCCGTCCGCGTCCGCGCCGGCGTCGTCCGAGGGCGCCACGTATTACGTGAGCGCCGACGGCAGTGACGCCAACGACGGGACGTCGCCGCAATCAGCCTGGGCGACGCTCGACAAGGTCAATGCCACTGCGCTTCGGCCCGGGGACTCGGTCAGCTTTCGCCGCGGAGACATCTTCTCCGGCGGCCTTGTTGTCGGCCAGAGCGGCACCAGCCGGCTCAAGGTCACGCTGAATGCCTATGGAAGCGGCGATCCGCCCGCTGTTACGGGCGGACTGGCAGGAACGTGCGTCAGGCTCGACGGCGACTACATCGCCGTTGACGGCCTGCGGGCGGAGTCGTGCGGCTATGCGGGCTTCAGTATCTACGGCGACCACGGCACCGTGCGGAACTCCGCCGCCAGGAACAATGCCGCGGGCATCAAAGTGAGCGAGGGCTCCGACTTCGGCACCTATACCAACAACACTCTTGCCGACAACAACATCATGAACGTCAATACGCCGGGGGAGCTGTGCGGCACCGCCACGGCCCTGAAGTGCGATGACGACTCGGGCGCCTTTGGCTTCCTGATCAACGGCAGCGACAACGAGTTCGCCGGCAATACCGTCACCGGCTCCACCGCATTGTCCTACGACTTTGGCCACGACGGCAGCGCGTTCGAAATTTTCAACGGCAACCGGAACAGGATCCACCACAACGTGGCCGTCGATAACAACGTCTTCTCCGAACTGGGGCGCGGCAAGGGGGGAACTGCCGACGGCAACACGTACAGCTACAACCTGGTCCGGTCCACCTGCGGCCCCAACTGCTCCCAGGCCATGGGGCTGATCGCGCGCGGCAGGACCTCCTCCTTCGGCCCGACCAACGGCACCACGTTCGAATACAACACCGTGTGGCTGGACGGCGCGGACTCCCAGGCTCTGGTCTGCCACGCGTCGTGCCCGGCCTCCACCGTCGTCAGGGGAAACATCCTGGTGGCCGCCCGCAACGCGCTGTGGATGGACGGCGCCGGCTGGACCGAGCGGGAAAACGTCCTCAACGGGCCCACGAACATCAGTCCCAATGCCACCTCCACTACCGAGCCGGCCGACTTTGTCAATGCACCCGCCGATCTCCACCTCTCCGGCGCGAGCCCGGCCATTGACCGGGCCGGGGTCAGCCCCTTCCCCCTGGATCTGGACGGGCGGCCGGCCAACCAGAAGGGCGACTGCCAGGGCGGCGGCGCGGCCGATGCGGGGACCTACGAATACAGGCCAGCCGGCTGCTGAAACGCAACGGCCCGGCGGCGCAGCAAGGAACCAGCACTGATGCCATCGCTGGTCACGGGGCGGCCCGGCGATGTTACATAGTTGCAACTGCCGGGACACCCATGCGAAATCGTCCCGGGACGATACTTGAAGTGCGTCCTCCCGGGGACGATTCGCATGCAGGCATTGGGGACTACTCGAAGGACCGCGCCGATGCCCACACCGCTCAACCAGGCCCTGGCCGACTCTGCGCTTCTCACTAAATCCCTCCCGCTGGGCCTGCTCCGCGCTTTCGTGCAGACCAACGCGGCCGACGACGGGCTCACGCCGCAACTGCTGGCTGAGCTCAAGATCCTGGCCCGCACTCCTGGGCTGCTCGTGGCCTGCAACTACGGCGGCACGCTGTGCGCGGCAGAAGGCATTTCCACCGAGACCCTGCCGCTGGGCAGCGCGGCGATCGCGTTGAGGGCCCTGGCAGCCCTCCCGAACACGCACGCGGCCGTCATCTCCGGGCGGTCGCTGCGGGATCTGGCCGCCGTCTCACGGCTCCCCGCGGAGGTACACCTGGTCGGCTCGCACGGCGCGGAGTTCGACATGGGCTACGCCCACGGGCTGTCCCTCGCCACCGAATCAGTGCTGCAGCAGGCCAGCCAGGCACTCGCCGAAACCGTGGGCGCCTACCGGGGCATCAGCATTGAGCGCAAGCCGGTCGCCGTATCGGTGCACACCCGCCCGGCCGGCCCGGACATCGTCGCACTGGCCACCTCGAAGGCGGAGGAGATCGCCCGGGCGCACGGGCTGCATTTCGTCGTGGACGGCTCGGTGCTGGATCTCTCCGTGGTGGAACCGTCCAAGGCCTCCGCGCTGGAGCACCTGCGCTCCATGCTAGGCGTGAGTGCCGCCCTCTACGCAGGCGACGCCTCCAGCGATGAGCTGGCCATGGCGACGCTGCGCGGGCCGGACATGGCGCTGCGCGTGGGGGAGGGGCCCAC
Source organism: Arthrobacter sp. 05N33_2 (assembly GCF_056397425.1). Classification (NCBI taxonomy): domain Bacteria; kingdom Bacillati; phylum Actinomycetota; class Actinomycetes; order Micrococcales; family Micrococcaceae; genus Arthrobacter; species Arthrobacter sp. 05N33_2. The sequence continues at coordinate 183,061 of NZ_JBFTNJ010000004.1, read as the reverse complement.
CGTGGCAGCCCACACGCTCCGGGACCCGGAGTCGTTCGCCCGCGTCCTGGCGATCCTGTTCGAACTGCGGCGGGCGTGGCTGTTCGGCGAGGATGCCGTGGGGCTGGAGCGGCACTCCATGATCGGCAACGGCTCGTCCACCGCCCTGATCACCCCGGACGCGAAGATCTGCTGGATGAGCCACCCGCTGCCGGACAGCGGGTCGCTGTTTGCCCATCTGCTCGGCGGCGATGCGGCGGGGCACTTCTCCGTGGAACCGGCGAAGGCCTCGCAGGTCCTGGGCCAGCGCTACGTGGACAGCACCATGATCGTCGAAACCCGCTGGGCCGACGTCACCGTGACGGACTACCTGGAGCCGGCCCCGGACGGCATCACCAGCCTGGTCCGGGTGCTGTCCGGCACCGGCACGGCCCGGGTCGTCTTCGCCCCGCGGCCGGACTACGCGAATGCCCCGTTCAGCATGGAGGCGCGCGGAACTGAACTGCACGTCGTGGGAACCGCGGATCCGATCATTCTCCGGGCTCCCGGCGTGGCCTTTGCCATCACCTCCGACGGCCGGCACGCCACGGCCACGGGCGACGTCGATCTGCGGGACGGACCGGTGGTCCTCAACCTGCGCTGCGGCGACACGGAACCTCAGCCCGCGATGCCGGGTGATGAGACCGGGCGCCGCGCCGCCGTCGCCCATCACTCCCGGCGCTGGGTCAACGAACTGCAACTGCCCGGCGTGAAGCCGTCGCTGGTCCGTCGGTCCGCGCTGGTGCTCCGGGCGCTGGTCCATGAACCCACCGGCGCTGTGCTGGCCGCGCCCACCACCTCACTGCCGGAGGGAATCGGCGGCACCCGCAACTGGGACTACCGGTACTGCTGGCTGCGGGACGGGTCCATGACCGTCAACGCGCTCGTGGACCTGGGCTCCACGGCCGAGGCCGAGGGATTCCTGGCGTGGCTGGGCCGGATCCTGGCCCACGCCCCGGGTCCGGAGTGGCTCCATCCGCTCTACTCCGTGACCGGGGCGCCGCTGTCCACCGAGGCCATCATCGAGAGCCTGCCCGGCTACGCGGGATCCCGCCCGGTGCGGATCGGGAACGCTGCCGACCACCAGGTGCAGCTGGACGTGTTCGGCCCGATCGCCGAGCTGATCCACGCCCTCAGCGCCCGACAGGGCATGCTCTCCGACGGGCACTGGGACCTGCTGGTGCAGATGGCCGCCGCCGTGCTGGCCCGCTGGCACGAGGCCGACCATGGCATCTGGGAGGCCAGGCGGGCGCCGCGGCACCATGTCTACACGAAGGTGATGTGCTGGGTGGCGCTCGACCGGGCGCTGCGCACGGCCGTCCGGCATGGCCGGGAACCGCTGCCGGCCTGGGAGCCCACGGCGGCGAAGATCCGGGAGGAAGTCCTGCGCGAGGGCTGGGACGAGTCGGCGTCCTCCTACACCGTGGCGTACGACAGCCCGGACCTGGACGCAGCCGTGCTGCACATCGGTCTCTCCGGCCTGCTGGACGTCAACGACCCCCGGTTCCTGGCCACCGTCACGGCGGTGGAGCGGGAACTGCGGGTGGGGCCCACCGTATTCCGCTACAGGTACGACGACGGACTGCCGGGCCTGGAGGGCGGCTTCCACATCTGCACCACCTGGCTGATCGAGGCCTACATCGCCGTGGGCCGGATCGAGGAGGCCTGGGACCTCTTTGACCAGCTGGTGAACCTGTTCGGTCCCACGGGGCTGCTGCCCGAGGAATACGACCCCGGCACGGAAACCCACCTGGGCAACCATCCCCAGGCGTATTCGCACCTGGGCTTCATCCGCTGCGCCCGGCTCCTGCACGAGCACCAGAAGAACTGACCACCCGGCCCGGGGACGGGCCGGCCGCCGCTATTCGCAGCCGACGCCGTCCCCGTCCCGGTCCAGCCTGCGGCTGTACCCCGGCTGGCCGACGCGGATGGGCGCCGCGCCGGCCGCACGGACCGCGGCACAGTTCGCGTACGCCACGCCGGCCGCCGGTGCCGGTGCCGGCGCGGGCGCGGGTGCTGGCGCGGGTGCTGCTTGGGCCGGAGCGGCTGCCGGCTGGGTGGCGGGGGCCAGGGCGTTCGGGCAGTTCGACAGGACCCGGGCCATGGCGTCGTGCTCGGCCTGGGTCACCCAGAGCCCATAGCTGGATTTCACCGAAATCTGGCGGGCGACGTAGTTGCAGCGGTAGGACTTGTTCGGCGGCAGCCAGGTGGCGGCGTCGCCGTCGCTCTTGCTCTGGTTGGCCGGGCCGTCCACCGCCAGCAGGTTCAGGGGATCGTTGGCGAAGGCCAGCCGCCGTGCCGGGCTGAGCTGCTGCGCGCCCTTCTGCCAGGCGTCGCTGAGGGCCACGACGTGGTCGATCTGGACGGCGGTGCTGGTGGCATTGCCGCGCAGGAAGTGGATGGCGACGGCCGTGTAGGGGTCGGCCAGGACGCCGGAGAGCACCACGCAGTCCCGCGTCCCGGGCCGGAGCGCGACAGAAGTAAGGTCGCGGCGGAGCACGTCGTTGCGGGTATCGCAACCATTGTGATCAACGTCGGACCAGGCCGGGCCGAACTGGTCGCGGGAATAGCCCGTCTTGGGGGCGCGGCCCTTGACGGGCAGCGTGGCCAGTACCGCGAGGGCCTTGCCCGCCAAGGCCGGCTGCCGGGGCGCGGCGGCCGCAACATCGGCGCCGGCAACTTCGATGCCTGAAACTTCGGCACTGGGAACTTCGGCGCCGGGAACTTCGACACCGGGGGTGGCGTCCGGATCCAGCGGAGCGCTGTCCGTGCCGGCTGACGCAGCGGCGGGGGTAGCCGTGACGACGGGGAGGATGCCGTTGCCGGCGGCCGGGGGAACAGTACCCGGGCCGGAGCACGCTGACGTCGCCACCAGTAGCAGGCCCGCCACCCCACGCACGATCCAGTCGACCGCACCGATCCTTGGGCTGCGGGCGCTCATACCTTGGGCGCCGCTGGACTGGATGTCGTTGGACTGGATGCTGCCTGATCGCGTGCTGAGCAATTTTCCCCCACCTCATGCTGGCGCGCCGGGTATCCGGGCGCATAAGACCGGCCCCAGCCTACCGGTCCACACAGCAACGCGGGGTCACATCACGCCCATGCCGGGCCCCACCATGGGCGCTATGTGACCCCGCGTTGGCTCCCCGACGGCGTCAGCGGACCCCGGGGCGGGAGGCCGAGAAGACAGCCGGCGCTCCGCCGTCGCCGGTCGCGAGGTCGGCCAGGATCCTGCCCACGACCGGCGTGAACTTGAAGCCGTGCCCGGAGAAGCCGGCGCCGATGACAACCGGCCCGATCCGGTCCAGGACAAAGTTTTCATCAACGGTGGTCGTGTAGGTGCAGCTGATGTCGGTGAGGGAGTCGGCGTCGACCCCGGGCAGCCAGTCCCGGGCGTAGCGCTGCAGGGCCGCCCGCTGCTCGGGCTCCGGCGCGAAGCTCCGCCGGTCCGGGTCCACCACCGGGCCCACCCCGTGCCATCCGGCCTTGATCCCCTCGCCCGGTGTTTGCATGCCGTAGACCGGCGAACGCCAGTACGCGTACGCGTCCCCGTGGCCGGGCATGTGGTTGAACCCCGGCCACTGGGCGCCCTCATCGGTGATGGCGAAGTGTGCGGGTTGTTCCTGCGTGACCGTCAGCCGGGGCAGGGGCGCGACCCCGGCGAGCAGTTTCGTGGTCCAGCCGCCGGCGGTGACCACTGCCTGCCTTGCGGTGAGCACCTCGCTGCGGCCGCCGGCCTCGAGCGTGAGCCGGACGCCGTCGTCGAGGACATTCAACTCGAGGACCTTCACATGATGGCGGATCTCGGCGCCGAGCCCGGCGGCGAGCCGCTGCAGCGCCGGCAGTGCGGCGTCCGGGTTCAACTGGCCGCCATCCGCCATGTGCAGCACGCGCGTATCGAAACGGATGCCCCGCCAGCGCCCGGAGGCTTCCCCGGCGGAGAGGAACTCCGCCCGGAGCCCGGCGGCAAGCAGCGCGTTCCGGATCTCGGGCAACCGCGGATCGGGGCCGTGGTTTACGACGCCGGTGCGCGCCAGCAGCCGCTCGCCGGCGTCCGCTTCGAGCTCGCGCCACAGCCCGGCCGCCTCTGCCAGCATGGCGACGTAGTCCGGATCCGCGTAGCCGGGGTTGAAGTTCCGGGTTGTGCCGTGGGAGGCGCCGTTGCGGTGGCCGGGACCGAACTGCTCCAGCAGGGTCACCTCCCGGCCGCGCCGGGCCAGCGCCCACGCGGCGGCCGAGCCCATCGCGCCGCCGCCGATGACCACAGTGTCCAGGGTTGTTTTCAAGGGTCCTCCTCCGGGTTTGGTGCCGGTCCGCCGATCCCGTTCAGCCGGGCCCGGCTGCCCGGCGAGGTCAGGCCAGCAGCAGGGCCACGCCGATCATGGCGGGCACAGCTACCACCGTAGTGATCAGCACGGTGTCCCGGGCTACCGTTACGCCGGTGCGGTAACGGCTGGCCGCGACAAACACGTTTTGGGCGGTGGGCAGGGCGGCCGTGACGACGGCGGCAAAGAGCGCCTGTTCCTGCATGCCGAGGACAAAATGGGCAAACAGGTAGGCCACCAGCGGGTGGACAACGAGCTTGAAGAAGCTCGCCAGCAGGGCGTCCAGCCGGCGTCCGGCGGCCGCCTGCAGCGGCTTGGAACCGTTCAGGCTCATGCCGAAGGCGATCAGCATGGCCGGGATCGCGGCCCCGCCAATCAAGTGGATGGGCTCCAGGATCAGCGGCGGTACCGTCCAGCCGGTTGCGGCCACGAGGAGCCCGAGTCCGGTGCCCACGATCATCGGGTTGCGCAGGATCATGAGCACGAAACTCAGGGGCGTAGTGCGGTGCGAGCTGGTGGTGGCGTCCAACGCCATGAGGAACAACGGGGTGAAGAAAGCCAGCTGGAAGATCAGTAGGGGTGCCACATAACTGGCATCACCGAGCACGAAGACGGCTATGGGAATGCCGAGGTTGGCCGAGTTGGCCAGCGACGAGCTCATGGAGGAAATGAGGGCTTCCGGCAGGGACCGCTTGAGCGCGAAGCGCACAATGCCAAAGAACAGGACCGCCGTGGTCACCGCCCCGACTGCCGTCACGAGCAGCGGCGCGGCAAAGACGTCGTGGAGTTTCGCCTTGCTGAGGGTCTCGAACAGCAGGGCGGGGCTGGCCACAAAAAACGTCAGGGCGCTCAGGACGGGGCGGGCGTTCTCGCCCAGGATATTGCGCCGGCCCACGAACATGCCGACCAGGATGATGGCCCAGACGACAAAGAATCCTGCCAGTACCCCTAGCACGCGGTTCTCCGCAGCGGGGCGGGTGAGCGGCGGGTGATGGTCACCCGTCCAGAGTAATCAGCTTTATTCCGCGGGCTGTCCTATTACGCCCGACGGCGCGCTGCCGCTAGTTGAGCGCGGCGTTGTTCAGCGAGTGCGGCGGACGCATGAGCCCGGGTGTCATGCCCTCGGCGGGGTCGTTGCCGATCTGGACAATCTTGTTGTCCTGGTCAACGTGGACCACCTTGGGGTTGTACGCCTTGGCCTCTTCCGTGGTCATCTGGGCGTAGGTGATGAGGATGACGATGTCGTTCTCATGCATCAGGTGGGCGGCGGCGCCGTTGATGCCGATCACGCCGGAACCGCGCTCGCCGGCAATCGTGTATGTCTCGAGCCGGGCGCCGTTGGTGACATCGACAATCGCCACGAGCTCCCCGGGCAGGATGTCGGCCGCCTCCAGCAGATCCAGGTCCACGGTGACGGATCCGACATAGTGCAGGTCCGCGTGCGTGACCGTCGCGCGGTGGATCTTGGATTTGAATATTGTGCGATTCATAACGACATCAGTCTAACGCGGGGCCACCGCCCGCGCTGTGGCCCACTGCACATGCCGCGGGCCGTTACGCGCGCGGTTCCACATGCCGGACGTCACGCGGGCCGGTCCGCGGGGGCCGGACCGAGGACGCCCGCGGCCGCCGCCGGCACGATGGATGCCGCCGTCACCGCCAGGATTTCCCGGGCCGCCAGCAGTGCGGGCCGCCTGGCGCTCGAGCGCCGCACCGAGGTGAACACCGTACGGTGCGGATCCCCGGGCAGGTCCAGGAGTTGCGCGCTGGTGCCGCGGCCGGTCCACACGAGGTCGGGCATCAGGGCCACCGCATTTCCGGATTCGATCAGCCGGATCTGGGCCTGCAGGTCGGCGGTTTCAAAGCGGACGTCGGGCTCAAACCCGGCGCTCCGGCAGGCCTGCTCGGCCCAGTGCCGGGAGGCCGCTCCGCGGGGTTCCATCACCCAGGCCAGCCCTGCGGTATCGGCCAGCGTCCTGATGGGACCGCGGTCCGGCGAGGGGGGCGGAACGGCGAGCCGGATGGCGTCGCGGGTCAGGGCCACGCGGTCCAGTTCGGCGTAGTGCGGGGCGGCGTGGCCCGGGTACTGCTCGGCGATCACGAGGTCGAAGTCGCGGGCCCACGTCTCGTGCAGGGCCGTCTCCGGTTCCCGCTGGGTCATTTCGACCCGGACTTCCGGGTAGCTGGCGGTCATTCTGGTCAGGGTGTCCGGCATGAGCGCCAGCGCGGCAGACTGGAACACCGCAATCCGCACGGTGCCGGTGACCGTGGTCAGCGACGCGGCCAGGTCCGCCTCCGCCTGCTCGAGGGTCTCCAGGAGCTGGGAGGTGTGGGCCACCAGGACTTCGGCCTGCGGGGTCAGCTGCACCCGGCGCCCGGTCTTGCGGAGGAGCTCCACCCCGGCCTCCTTCTCAAGGAGGGCCAGTTGTTGCGAGACTGACGACGGGCTGTACTGAAGCGCTTCGGCCACTTCGGCCAAAGTGCCCCGAATCTTCAGTTCGCGCAACAGTCGCAAACGCCGGACGTCGAGCATCTCTATTCCTTTGTGAATCCTGACGGTTATTCATTAAGAGAATTCACTTTATCTAATGCAACCGGGCTTGCATACTGTTCTCACTCGATAAGCCCCATCACAGGGTGGAGTGATGGGCACCGCACCTAAGCAGGAGGCCCTCATGGCTACACGGGATTTGTCACAGTCGATCATGCGGCGCAAGCCCATCGACGACATCGAGGAAGAAAACAAACACAGCGGTCTGCACAGGAGCCTGGGGCTCTGGCAGTTGACGGCCATCGGCGTCGGCGGCATTATCGGCGTCGGCATCTTCTCCCTGGCGGGCCTTGTGGCCCACGGCAGCGAGTCCGAGCCCGGAGTCGGACCGGCCGTGCTCATCTCCTTCCTGATCGCCGGTCTGGCATCCGCCGCCGCAGCGCTGTCCTACGCGGAGTTCGCAGGAATGATCCCGCGGGCGGGCTCGGCCTACACCTACGGCTACGTTGCCCTCGGCGAGATCATCGGCTGGTTCATCGGGTGGGACCTGCTGCTGGAGTACATCGCCATCGTCGCCGTGGTGGCCATCGGTATTTCCGGCTATTTCGACGCGTTCCTCTCCGGTATCGGCATCCATATGCCCGCCTGGATGACCGCGACGCCGGATGAAGGCACCGGCGGCATCATCAACCTTCCCGCGATCCTCGTCTGCCTGCTCGTGACCTGGATCCTCTCCCGCGGCACCAAGACCTTCGGCCGCTTCGAACTGATCGCCGTCGGCATCAAGGTGCTGCTGATCCTGTTCATCATCGGCTTGGGCATTTTCTACGTGAACACCAACAACTACAACCCGTTCTTCCCCAGCGGTTTTGGTCCAGTGGTGGCCGGCTCCGCTACGGTGTTCTTCGCGGTGTTCGGCTACGACGCCATGAGTACCGCGGCGGAGGAGGCCACCGACGGCAAGAAGCACATGCCCAAGGCGATCATCCTCTCGCTGGTCATCGCCATGCTGCTCTATGCCGCCGCCACCCTGGTGCTCACCGGCATGCAGAACTTCACGGAGATCGACCCCAAGGCCGGCTTCGCCTCCGCCTTCAACAGCGTTGGCCTTCCGGTGATCGCGACGATCATCTCCGTGTTCGCCGTTCTGTCCATCCTCACCGTGATGCTGACCTTCCTCCTCGGCGTCACCCGTGTCTGGTTCTCGATGAGCCGCGACGGCCTGCTGCCCGGCTGGTTCTCGAAGACGGACCGGAACGGCACGCCCCAGCGCGTGACCTGGATCGCCGGCGTCGGGGCCGCAATCCTGGCCGGCATCCTCCCGATCAAGGCCGTCGCGGACCTGACCAACATCGGCATCCTGGCCGCGTTCGTCGTCGTCTGTGTGTCGGTGATCGTGTTCCGCTACAAGAAGCCCGACGCCCCGCGGACGTTCCGGCTGCCGCTGATGCCCGTGGTTCCGGCGTTCGGCGTGTTTGCCTCGCTCTTCCTGATGTTCCAGCTGCACTGGGAGACCTGGCTGCGGTTCGTCGTCTGGCTCATCGTCGGCCTGATCATCTACTTCACGTACGGCCGCAGGCACTCGCTGATGAACCCTGACAGCCCGCGGCACGAGGAGATCGTGGAGATGCACCGCCCCCTGACCTAGCCACCCCACCCCCGTTGCGCTATCACTTCCGGCTCCCATTCCCGGGTCTTCCCAGGGTTTAAGACCCAGAAGTGATAGCGCAACGGGCGTTTAAGGGTCCGGGGGTGGTTCCCGAACGTTCGGGCGGGAACCGGAAGCGTCGGTTTTTCTAACCGGTATTGCTCAGAAAACTTCGCTTTATCTTATGAAAATCCGGTTGCATACTGTTTCGTAAGAGGTCCACATTTTGAGAAAGAACGTGTTTCAGCCATGACCAACATCTCCACGGAGCCCGGCGCCACCACCGGAAACGCCGCAGGCAACGACGCCACGCACGCCGCCGTTTCGGAAGGCTCGACGGTCCTTGAGGCCGCAGCCCTCGCCGAGGACACCATCGCGCTGGTGCGCCGCTGGCTCACCGAGGCTGCAAAGGTGCCCGTCGACGCCTCGGCCGAGCAGCTCGCCGGGGTCCTGAAGGACCCCAACGGCCTGGACTTCACCGTCGGGTTCGTCGACGGCGTCGTCCGTCCCGAAGACCTGCAGGTCGCCGCCCGCAACCTCGCCGCCCTGGCCCCCAAGGTCCCGGCCTTCCTGCCCTGGTACATGCGCAGCGCGGTCCGCCTCGGCGGCACCATGGCCCCGGTCCTGCCCCAGGTGGTCATCCCGGTTGCCCGCCGGGTGCTGCGTGAAATGGTCGGCCACCTCATTGTCGACGCCACCGACGCCAAGCTCGGCCCAGCCATCGCCAAGATCCGCAAAGACGGCATCAAGCTCAACGTCAACCTCCTCGGCGAGGCCGTGCTCGGCGAACACGAGGCCTCCCGCCGGCTCGAGGGCACGCACACCCTGCTGTCCCGGCCCGACGTCGACTACGTCTCGATCAAGGTCTCCTCCACGGTGGCCCCGCACTCCGCCTGGGCCTTCGACGAGGCCGTGGAGCATGTCGTAGAGAAGCTCACTCCGCTCTTCGCCCGCGCCGCCTCCTATGCGTCCACTGGCCAGAAGGCCAAGTTCATCAACCTGGACATGGAGGAATACAAGGACCTGGACATGACCATCGCGGTCTTCACCCGGATCCTGGACAAGCCCGAGTTCAAGAACCTGGAGGCCGGCATCGTGCTCCAGGCCTACCTCCCGGATGCCCTGTCCGCCATGATCCGCCTGCAGGACTGGGCCGCCGCCCGCCGCGCCGACGGCGGTGCCGCCATCAAGGTCCGCGTCGTCAAGGGCGCCAACCTGCCGATGGAGCAGGTCGAGGCCTCCCTGCATGACTGGCCGCTCGCCACCTGGGGCACCAAGCAGGACTCGGACACCAACTACAAGCGGGTCATCAACTACTCGCTGCACCCGGACCGGATCCGCAACATCCGGATCGGCGTCGCCGGCCACAACCTCTTCGACATCGCCTTCGCCTGGCTCCTGGCCAAGCAGCGCGGCATCGCGGATACCGCACCGCAGAGTATCGAATTCGAGATGCTGCTCGGCATGGCCCAGGGCCAGGCCGAAGCCGTCAAGAAGGACGTCGGCTCCCTCCTGCTCTACACTCCCGTGGTCCACCCTGCCGAGTTCGACGTCGCGATCGCCTACCTGATCCGCCGCCTCGAAGAGGGCGCCAGCCAGGACAACTTCATGTCCGCCGTGTTCGAACTCAGCGAAAACGAAACGTTGTTTGAGCGCGAGAAGCAGCGCTTCCTCGCCTCGCTGGCCAAGCTCGACGACGAGGTCCCGGGCCCGAACCGGCTGCAGAACCGCGCCCTTCCGGCCGCGCCGCTGCCGCACGACTCGTTCGAGAACACTGCCGACACAGATCCGTCGCTGCCCGCGAACCGCGACTGGGGCCGCGCCATCCTGGGCCGCGTCACGACGTCGACACTGGGCAACTCCTCCGTCGAGGCCGCCACGATCAACGATGCCGCGACCCTGAATGCCGTGATCGATACCGCCGTCGAGAAGGGCGAGGCCTGGGGTGCGCTCTCCGGCGCCGAGCGCGCCGAAATCCTGCACCGCGCCGGCGACGTCCTCGAGGCCCGCCGCGCGGACCTTCTTGAGGTCATGGCCTCCGAGACCGGCAAGACGATCGACCAGGGCGATCCGGAGATCAGCGAGGCGGTCGACTTCGCGCACTACTACGCCGAGTCCGCCCGCAAGCTCGACGACGTCGACGGCGCCACCTTCGTCCCGGCCAAGCTCACCGTTGTGACGCCGCCGTGGAACTTCCCGGTCGCCATCCCGGCCGGCTCCACCCTTGCGGCCCTCGCCGCCGGCTCCGCCGTCGTGGTCAAGCCCGCCAAGCAGGCCCGCCGCAGCGGCGCCGTCATGATCGAGGCCCTCTGGGAGGCCGGCGTTCCGCGCGACGTGCTCACCATGGTCCAGTTGGGCGAGCGGGAACTGGGCCAGCAGCTCATTTCCCACCCGGCCGTGGACCGCGTCATCCTGACCGGCGGCTACGAGACCGCCGAGCTGTTCCGCTCGTTCCGCAAGGACCTGCCCCTGCTGGCCGAGACCAGCGGCAAGAACGCCATCATCGTCACCCCGAGCGCGGACCTGGACCTCGCGGCCAAGGACGTCGCGTACTCCGCGTTCGGCCACGCCGGCCAGAAGTGCTCCGCCGCCTCGCTGGTGATCCTCGTCGGCTCCGTGGCGAAGTCGAAGCGCTTCCACAACCAGCTGATCGACGCCGTCACCTCGCTGAAGGTCGGCTACCCGCAGGACCCGGCGAGCCAGATGGGCCCGATCATCGAGCCCGCCAACGGCAAGCTCCTGAACGCCCTCACCACCCTCGGCGAGGGCGAGACCTGGGCCGTCGAGCCGCGGAAGCTCGATGATACGGGCAAACTCTGGAGCCCCGGCGTGCGCTCCGGTGTCCGCCGCGGATCCTACTTCCACCTCACCGAGTTCTTCGGCCCGGTCCTGGGCGTTATGACCGCCGAGACCCTCGAGGAGGCCATCGCGATCCAGAACCAGATCGAATACGGCCTCACCGCGGGCCTGCACTCGCTGAACAGCGAGGAACTGGGGATCTGGCTGGACACCATCCAGGCCGGCAACCTCTACGTCAACCGCGGCATCACCGGCGCGATTGTCCAGCGCCAGCCCTTCGGCGGCTGGAAGAAATCCGCCGTCGGCGCCGGCACCAAGGCCGGCGGCCCGAACTACCTCGTCGGCCTCGGCGAATGGGTCAGCAAGCCCAGCACCGCCGCCGGCACCCCGGGCGCTGCTCCCGCCCACGCCGGCGTCCGCAGGATCGAGGACGCCGCCAAGGGCTTCCTGACCGCCGACGAACTCGCGCCGCTGCAGCGCGCGCTCGCCTCCGACGCCCGCGCCTGGGCCGAAGAGTTCGGCACCGCGAAGGACGTCTCCGGCCTGAGTGCGGAACGCAACGTCTTCCGCTACCGTGCTCTGCCCGTCACGGTCCGCCTCGCGGATGGCGAGCCGCTTGCCGGCCTCGTCCGGACCGTCGCCGCCGGCGTTTTGGCCGGGTCCGTCCTGACGGTCTCCACCGCCGTCGAACTGCCCGCCCAGCTGCGCGCCGTCCTGTCCGGGCTTGGCATCGCCGCGACTGTTGAGAACGACGCCGAATGGCTCGCTTCCGCCGGCACCCTCGCCGCGGCGGGCAAGCTCTCCGGCGCCCGGATCCGGCTGATTGGCGGGGACGCCAAGGCGCTGGCCGAGGCCACGGGCGGACGCCCGGACCTGGCGGTGTATGTCCACCCCGTCACGGAAGCCGGACGCGTGGAACTGCTGCCGTTCCTGCACGAGCAGGCCATCAGCATCACGGCGCACCGTTTCGGCACGCCCAACCACATCTCGGACGCCCTGATCTAGCCCGGGGCTGCTAAAACCCCGGCTCGGGCGTGCTAGAACCCTGAAACCCAAAAAACACCGCCGCTGTGCAGGCACCATAAGGTGCGGCACGGCGGCGGCGTTTAACGGCGAAGGCGCTAAGCAGAGCCGGGGCTAGCCGAAGTACCAGCCCGGCGGGACCCAGGAAGCGGGGACCGCGTGGGCGGAGAAATCGTCGCAGCCCGAGCAGAAGTAGGTGACCTCGCCGAGCTTGCTGACCGAGCCGTCCCTCCGGTGCGTGGCCGGGACGAAGGTCTCCAGGTAAATGAACTCGTCCGTGCCGCAGCGTTCGCAGTACGGGCTGGCCACATAATCGGACTCTGCGAGGGTAGCCGGGCGGATTCCCCGTTGGCCCGGGGTGGCCGCGTGCTGGGCCGCGGCTGAGTGCTGCATTCCGGCGGTCGAGTGGTGCATGGCCGCTGCGGGGTGGGCCGGCGCGGTTACCTGACGGGCGGACTTTGTCGCGTGGGCGGCGGGGGCGGGCAATCGGGGGTGATTAATGGCTGGCATCAATGGCGGCCTATCCCGAACGCTCCGACGCCAGCCACAGGGCGCCAGCGACGGACAGCGTTCGTTTTTCGAATCGTTGTCGTGGGCCACTGCTTGACCTCTAACGGTGGATCTTAAGTAGTGTCAGGATAGATGAAGTACGTGCACGGTTCAATGGTCAAGTAAGTACTGCTCGGGTCCGGGTAGTCCGCCCCGTAGGTACCGTGTCAGGATCAGCGCTGGCTGCGGAACCGCCCGCTCGTCAGGCCGGTCGCTTCAGGGTCCGGCCCACGATCGCCTGCGTCAGGGCATCGATCACCTCGGTATTGGCCAGCGGATTGCGGATGAGCGTGAAATCGACGTCGCCCACCGGCGGCAGATCGAAGCGGCGGGTGATGATTTTCAGATCCTCCGGCACCAGGGAGGAAGGCATTACCGCCACACCGATGCCGGCCCGGACGGCGGCCAGTACGCCGCTGATCTGGCGCGTGGTGCAGGTGATCCGCCAGGTGCGCCCGGTGGCCTCCAGGGCGTCGATCGCAAGCTTCCGGCTCAGGCTGGGGGAGGGGTAGGCGATCAGCGGGACAGGATCAGCCGGTTCCAGCACGGTCTGCTCCAGGCCGACCCAGGCGAAGGCGTCCTGCTGGACCACGGTTCCGTCCTTGGCCCCGGCCACCCATTTCACAAAGACCAGATCCAGTTGCCCGGCGTTCAGGCGCTTGTAGAGCTGGTCGCTTTGCCCGACCGTCAGCTCGAGGTTGATCTGGGGATAGATCTGCCGGAACTCCCGGAGGATGCGTGGCAGCCCGGTGATGGCGAGATCATCGGCCGTGCCGAAGCGCAGGCGGCCGCGCATGGCGGAGCCGGAGAAATAGCGGGCGGCGGAGTCGTGCGCGGCGAGGATGCTGCGGGCGAAGCCGGCCATGGCATCGCCGTTGTCGGTCAGGCGTACATCCCGGGTATCCCGGGCAATCAGCACCCGCTTGGCGGCGGTCTCCAGCTTGCGGACGTGCTGGCTGACGGTGGGTTGGGCCAGGCCGAGGCGCTCGGCGGCCTTGGTGAAACTCAAGGTTTCGGCCACGGCCAGGAACGAGCGGAGCTGGGCGGGTTCGAACATGGCGGTCTCCGGATCGGGTGCCGCATACCCTGCATTGCGTTTTGTAATGCGAGTTATGCGTGGAATAGGCTTCCATAATCTCTTGGGGCCAGCCTAGCGTTAAGTCCATTCCACTCACCCGCTCTTTTGAGGACTTTTCCGTGGCACCCCCTCCGCCGCTAGAGGCGAACGCAGCTTCCCTGCCGGACACCATCACCCAACCACTCGCCGTCGTCAGCCAGCCTCTGCCTTGGCGCCACACTTTCATTTCGCTCAAGGTCCGCAACTTCCGCATCTTCGCGATCGGGCACTTCGTCGCCGTCATCGCGCTCTGGATGCAGCGGATCGCCCAGGACTGGCTGGTGCTCCAGCTCTCCGGTTCCGTCACCGCCGTCGGCATCACCGTGGCCCTGCAGTTCCTGCCGTCCCTGTTCCTCGGCCCGTGGGCCGGCATGATGGCGGACCGCTTCGCGAAGCGGAAGATCCTCATGCTGTGCCAGTCGGTGGCAGCCGCGTTGGCCGCGGTCCTTGCCGTCCTGGCGCTCAGCCAGCGGATCGAGGTGGGGCACGTCTACGCGATCGCGCTGGTTCTGGGCCTCGTGACCGTGCTGGACCAGCCGGCCCGCCAGGTGTTCGTCAACGAGCTCGTGGGCCCCGGCTATCTGCGAAACGCGATCAGCGTGAATTCCACGATCTTCCAGCTGGGCGGCCTGATCGGTCCTGCGATCGCCGGGATCCTGCTGACCGCCGTGGGGGCCGGCTGGGCCTTTGCCGCCAATGCGGTGGCCTGCTGCTTCACGGTGGCCATGCTCCTGAGCCTGCGCAAGGACCAGCTGCATGTCAGCACCCCGGCCGCCAAGCGCCCGGGCATGCTGCGGGAAGGGCTGGACTATGCGCTCAGCAAGCCCACCATCTACTGGCCCTGGCTGATGGCCGGGTTCATCGCGGTGTTCGCGATGAGCCTGCCGGTGCTGCTGGCCGCGTTCGCGGACCACGTGTACGACGCCGGTGCCGGCGGCTACGGGCTGCTCAACACGCTCGTGGCCCTCGGCGCCCTGGCCGGCGCCATCACGTCGGCCCGGCGGCGCGCCCTGCGGCTGCGCTCCGTGGTGCTGGGCGCCGGGATGTACGGGCTCATGCTGTGCCTGGCTTCCCTGGCACCGTCCATGGCCTGGTTCGGCGCGGCCATGGTGCTGGCCGGATTCTGGTGCCTGATGTTCCTGACCGCCGCGAACCAGCTGGTCCAGGTCAGCGCCAACCTGGCGATCCGCGGGCGGGTCATGAGCCTGTACATCATGGTGCTGATCGGCGGCCAGTCGATCGGCGGCCCGATGATGGGCTGGCTGGCCGAGCACGCGGACCCGCACACCGCCGTCCTCGTCTCCGGCGGCGTCCCGGTGCTGGCTGCCGCGACCGTCGCCGTCGTCCTCGCCCGGCGCGGGCAGCTCATGCTCAAAGTGGACCTGAAGGACCGGCGCCGGCTGCTGCGGATCGTCCCGACCGATTTCCGCACCGAATTAGGACAGCCGCTGCGTGGATCCACGCAGCGGCTGTCCTAATTCGTCGCGGAAACCCCTAGAGCTCCAAGGGGTGGTGCGGGAACTCGGCCTCCCGCTGCTGGAACTGCAGCACATCCGGGTTCAGGACCACGCCCTCGCGGATTTCGATCGCGCGGCGGATGGTCTCGTTTCCCGCCCAGGCTTCGGGGCCGGACACCACGGTCTCGAGGAACGGCAGCAGCGCCTCGCTGATTTCCCAGCTGGCGGAATTCCACAGATAGGACGGGCTGTGGTCCACGGCGTAGTAGTCGATGTGGTCGCCCACTTTGAACATCGGCTCGGCGAAGGTGGTGGTTTTCGCCCAGCTGAAGCCCATGCCCTCGTCGCAGGAGACGTCCACGATCAGGCTGCCGGGCCGGAAGGCGGCCAGGTCCCCGGTGCGCAGGTAGGTCAGCGGCGCGTTGGGGTCCTGCAGCGTGCAGTTGACCACGATGTCGCTCGCGGCCAGGAACGGCGCCAGCGGCACGCGCCCGCGCTCGGTGATGACCTCGCTCAGGAACGGCGCCTCGCTGTCATGGTCGAACTGCGCGATGCGTACCGAGTGGATGGGAGAGCCAACAGCGGCAACACCGCGGTTGGTCAGCACCTGCACGTCATGGACACCGTGGGCATTCAGCGCCGTCACGGCGCCGCGGGCGGTGGCCCCGAAGCCGATCACGACGGCGCTCAGCCGGCGGCCGTAGTCTCCGGTGGAACCGGTCAGCGCCAGGGCATGCAGCACGGAACAGTAGCCGGCGAGCTCGTTGTTCTTGTGGAAGACATGCAGGCCGAAGCCGCCGTCGCTGGCCCAGTGGTTCATGGCCTCGAAGGCGATCAGCGTGAGTTTCTTGTCGATTGCCAGCTGGGTGATGGCCCGGTCCTGGACGCAGTGCGGCCAGCCCCAAAGGACCTGCCCGTCCCGGAGTTCGGCCAGGTCCTCGGGCTGCGGCTTGGGCAGGAGGACGACGTCGGCTTCCGCCAGCAGTTGCTGTCGCGGCGCGATGCGCCCCACGAGGGGTGCGAGCTCGGCGTCGGACCGGCCGAAGCGCTCGCCGTAGCCTTCCTCGAGGATCAACCGGTCCCGGATCTCCGGCGCGATGCGGTCCAGGTGCAGGGGGTGGATCGGGAGGCGCCGCTCGTCCGGTTTGCGTGTGCCGGCGAGGATGCCGAGCGTGAGGTAATTCGGTGAACGGGTCACTTCTTTTTGGGGCTCGCCGTCTTTGCGGCGGTCACTTTATCGAGGGAGCTGGCCGGCGCTGAAGCGGCCCTCTTGTCAGCGCGCTTTTCCTTAATGGATTTGCCGGATTTCTTGGATGCTGCTTGACGGGGGGATTTGTCAGCCATGATTGCTCCTGTAGCGGAACCGAAGAGGTTCCTGACTTCCGACGATACAGGTAGCAACCTAATAGGAGCCCGGGATGCTGTGGGGGCATTTGGAGCGGCTGACGGGAATCGAACCCGCGTATCAAGCTTGGGAAGCTAGCGCTCTACCATTGAGCTACAGCCGCAGTGGGACCGGCCTGAATTCCAGCCGTGAGTCCCGATCAACGAGGTTTACATTACCTCAGTCTGAGTTCGAGGTTGTACACGCCGCGCTCGCCTGGCCGGTACCGCGCCGGGGTGGCGTGATTGTGACCGGATGGCGCGCCTGCGGTGTCCCTCGCTCTGAAGATCGCTGATCCCGGCATCCCCGCGCCCGTCATTTCCCCGAAACGCTGTGGGAACGCCTCGTTCATCTGCACAGAAAGCGAGCCGAAACCGCACCCCGAAATGGGTAGTGCTGTCTCGAATCCGGGTAATGGGCGCAAGTAGTCCGCCCGTGGCGGCGAATTTGACGAGTGGTCCACCAACTCAAGAGGGGTAGGCCACACTCGTGTGCAGCAGAAAGCCATCGAATTTACTGGAGGAGACCACAGCCAACCGAGTCGCTAGAAGGTCTCACATGTACGACCAAAAGTTGATGGTGGCCCGTCCTTTGTTGCCAACGGGTGGGTTTGCCCACCCAAACGTGCCGGATCAAGGCCACTCGCGGGCCACGCAGTTGGCAGGGCATCAGGGCCGCCGGACGGCCGGGTTCAGTGGTCCTGTTGGCGCTATTGGCGGCAAGCATGAGTGAGCTCAAGCAGCGCGTTCCGGTCCATACGGGGTATCGATCCCCGGATCATGTCCGGGTCACCCCACGAACGCAAGATTCACCGAGGTCTGCTGCCGGCGCGGCAGCTTTAGCCCCGCCGTCCATCCCATTTCCCGACTTCAGGTCGGCGAAACTCCGGCTTGCGAGCAGCTCCCGTCGCGAGGGCATTCGTTGGGCAAACCGTTATCGGCATCTGCTGATAGCCGCAGACGCCCTGGTGATTGCGGCAGTGACTGCGGCGGCCCACATCACCCGGTTCGGGTTGAGCACAGTGAGTTCGGTTCAAGTGGGCGAGTTCCGAGTGGATTACCTCTACATTTCCGTGGTCATCGCGGCCGCCTGGATGCTTGCGTTGGGGCTGTACAAGAGCAGGGACACGCGGATCGTCGGAATCGGAATCGACGAATACAGACGGGTCGTCAGCGCAAGCGCAATGCTTCTGGGCCTCATCGCTCTGGTTTGTTTTGTCCTGAATATCGACGTGGCCCGGGGATTCTTCGCGCTCGCCCTGCCCGCCGGGCTGACCGGCCTGCTGGCGGCACGCTGGAGCATGCGTCAGTGGCTGTCCAGACAGCGGGTTCACGGCCATTACCTTTCGCGTGTGATCGTGTTGGGCCGGCCGAATGACGTCCGGTACGTCGTCAGCCAGATCGAAAAGAAGTCCGGTGCGGCGTACAAGGTCGTGGGTGTCGCACTTTCCGGGTCCGCCGGCGCCGGCACCTTCACCCAGGGCAGCCATGTCCTCAACGTCATTGGAGACGAGCGGAGCGTCGTGGAAGCAGTGGCTTCCGTGGACGCCGATGCTGTCATCGTGGCCGGACCCATGAAGGGCGGCAGCCGTTACATACAACGACTCGGATGGAAGCTGGAACAGTCGTCCACCCAGCTGATCCTCACCACCGGACTGACCAACGTCGCCGGTCCCCGGATCCACTCCCGTCCCGTGGAGGGCCTGCCCCTCATGCACGTGGAACTGCCGCAGTACGCCGGCGCCAAGCATGCTCTGAAGAGGCTATTCGACATCACGTTGGCCGCCGCGGCCCTGGTGGCGCTCATCCCTGTGTTTCTGGTCCTCGGGGTGATGATCAAGCGGGACAGCCCCGGGCCCGTGATCTTCAGGCAGGAACGGGTGGGTCGCGGCGGTGAGAAATTCAACATGCTGAAATTTCGGTCAATGGTCGAAACCGCGGAGGACGATCTCGCCGGGCTCCTGGAACACAACGAGGGCGCGGGTGTGCTCTTCAAGATGCACAACGATCCGCGGGTCACCGGGGTCGGCCGCTGGATGCGCAAGCACTCCCTCGACGAACTGCCGCAGTTCTGGAACGTCCTTAAGGGCGACATGAGCCTGGTCGGTCCACGGCCCCCGCTGCAGCGCGAGGTCGACAACTACCACCACAAGGTGCTCCGGCGGCTCTACATCAAACCGGGCCTGACAGGCATGTGGCAGATCAATGGGAGATCGGAGCTGAACTGGCGCGACAGCGTCCGCCTGGATTTGTACTACGTCGAAAACTGGTCGCTGGCCGGAGACCTGATCATCCTTTGGCGCACAGCAAAGATGCTCATCAATCCGGTCGGGGCCTACTGACAAACCAAGGGTTTCTGTTCTACAAAAATTGAGAAAGGCAAGGCAATGACCACACTTGTTTCGGGGGCTGGTGGATTCATCGGAGGCCATTTGGTGGCCCAACTCCTCAAAGACGGACAATCAGTCCGGGCAGTAGACCGCAAGCCTTTTGCAGAGTGGTACCAGGTGCACCCGGAGGCGGAGAACATCCAGGGCGACTGCTCGCTGCTAGAGACGGCCCGCGAGGTCAACCGGGGCGTGCAGTACGTCTACAACCTCGCCGCCGACATGGGCGGCATGGGCTTCATTGAGAACAACAAGGCGGCCTGCATGCTGACTGTGCTCACCAGCACTCACATGCTCATGGCAGCGCAGGAAGCAGGCGTTGAGCGGTTCTTCTACAGCAGCTCAGCCTGCGTTTATGCTGCCGGACATCAAACGTCCTCTAACGTCATCGCACTGCGTGAAGAAGACGCGTACCCCGCACAGCCGGAGGACGGCTACGGATGGGAGAAGCTCTTTACCGAGCGCATGGCCCGGCATTACCGCGAGGACTTCGGGCTGCAGACCAGAATCGCCCGGTATCACAACGTCTACGGCCCGCACGGCACTTGGGACGGTGGGCGGGAGAAGGCGCCGGCCGCACTCTCGCGCAAGTTCGCACGGGCGGCACTGACAGGCGACACCAATCTTGAGATCTGGGGCGACGGGGAACAGACCCGCAGCTTCATGTACATTGACGACTGCATCCAGGGCACTAAAGACGTCCTGCGCGGCGATTTGACCGAGCCCGTCAACCTTGGATCCTCTGAGTTGGTCTCGATCAACCAGATGGTGGATCTCCTCGAGCAGATCTCCGGCACCGTGGTGACCAGGCACTACAAGCTCGACGCCCCGCAGGGAGTTCGCGGGCGGAACAGCGACAACACTCTCTTCCATGCCACGTACGGCTGGGAGCCGTCCATCACGCTCCGGACCGGACTGGAAAAGACCTACGAGTGGATCTTCGACCAGCTCAAGGCGCAGGGGTGAACCCCCGTGCGCATCCATATTCACGACTTCGCCGGGCACCCGTTCCAGGCGGAGCTCTCCCGGGAACTCGCCGCGCGGGGACACGACGTCGAACACGCCTACGCGACCCAGTATCCCAGTGGCAAGGGAAAGCTGGAGCGCCTGGACGGTGACCCGGACGCGCTGACTTTCCGCGGAATCACCGCCGTGAGGACCTTCGAGAAGTATTCGCCGTTGGGACGGATGCGGTTCGAGAAGTCATTTGCCCAAGCTTGGGTCAGCCACCTCGAACAGGCCCGTCCCGATTGCGTCGTGGCATGCAACGTTCCGTTGTTCGTCCTGAACAGATTCAGCTCAACGATGGCAAAGTCGGGGCAGCCCTGGGTGTTGTGGCATCAGGACCTCTTCAGCAGAGCCATCGGAGAAGAGATCAGGAAACGGCTGCCTGCGGCTGTCGGTCCGGCAGCGCAGCGATGGGTCACGCGCACGGAGAAGAACCTCGTCCGCAGTGCCAGTCAGGTCGTCGCAATCGGCGAGGAATTCCGCCGGGCGTACCGGCGCTGGGGCCTCGATGTGCGCCACGTTTCTGTCATTCCAAACTGGGCGCCGCTCGGTGAGATCCTGCCCGGGCCAAGGGACAACGGGTGGGCGCGCGCCCATCTCCCGCAGGGCCGGGAGATCCGTCTGCTCTATGCCGGAACGCTCGGCCGGAAGCACAATCCGCTGCTGTTGATTGATCTCCTGCGCGCCGCCCTGGGCAAGGGCATCCCGGCGCGTCTCGTGGTCGCCTCGGAGGGGGAAGGGATTGAAGCCGTGCGCCAGATCGCGGAGCGGCAGCCGGAATTGCCGATCACCCTGCTGCCGTTCCAGCCTGCTTCCGAACTCTCTGAAATGCTCGGCTCCGCTGATGTGCTCCTGGCCCTCCTGGAGCCCGGGGCGTCAAAGTTTTCGATACCCAGCAAGGTGCTCTCGTCCTTGGCGGCCGGCCGTCCCGTCCTGGGACTCATGCCGCGGGACAATCCAGCGGCCGTGGACATCGGGGCGGCCGGCGGGTATGTCGGGACTCCGGACGCGCAGGGTGTGATGGGTGCCTCCGATTGGCTCCAAGGGATGGTCCAGTCGCCAGGGGCGCTTGTCTCCGCCGGAGAGCGAAGCCGCCAGCTTTCCGTCGAGCGGTTTGGTATTGGTCCGATCGCCACCCGATTCGAAGAAGTGCTGGCCAAAGCCGTTGCGGACCGCCGTCTGGCACCACAAGGGTCCGCGCAGACTGCCGAGGCGGTGTCCTGATGCCAGCACAATCATCGCCGGACGCCGGACCAGGGCGGCAGACGCCTGTCATTGATCTGGCTCAGGCGCCGGGCGCCGGTGAGGCCTGGGACCGGCCACGGGCGATTGTCTACCTGTGGGGGGCCTGCGAGCTATTGTTCGTGAGCAACCCCTGGCAGATAAGTTCACGGCTCCGGGTCGCCGTGCTGCGGGCTTTCGGCGCCGAGATCGGTCCGGGCGTCACATTCCGGCCCCGCACCCGCGTCAAGTTTCCGTGGAAGCTGCACATCGGAACCGGCTGCTGGATTGGTGAGGGCGTCTGGTTCCACAACCAGGACGATGTCTACATCGGCGCCAACGCTGTGGTTTCACAGGAATGCTTCATCACCACGGGAAGCCACCGGGCCCGCAGCGACATGGGCCTGATAACCAGCCCCGTTCACATTGACGATGGCGCATGGGTCACCTCGCGTTGCATGGTGCTCGGCGGAGCCCACATTGGCCAGTCAGCCGTCGTGGAGCCGCTCACCGTGGTCCGTGGTGAGGTTCCGCCGAATGCTGTCTACGGGCGGGTGCCCGGCCCCTCAGTGATCAGAGAACGGTTCCGGGGAAATGATGTCCTGTGATGGCACAATGCATCCTAGGGGGTAGCCATGGTGGCCAGGGTCTTGGAAATCAACGCGTACATCTTGTCGGCGAGGTACTGATGGCCGGCGTCGGTCGGGTGGACGCCGTCGGCGCCGATGAGCTTGGAATCGGCGCCGAAGAACCAGCGCTCGCTCAAAGGGTCGACGAACTGAATGCCACCGGCAGACGCTGCCCCGGCGATCGCCTTGCTGTCACTGGTGATGAAGTCCGGCACCCGCTCGTTGACCCAGGCCGGCCCGACGACGATCAGCTTCGCGTGGGGCGCCCGCTCGTGGATCTTTGTGTAGAGATCCGTCGCAGCCGCAGCCATCGTTGCAGGGTCCTGCTTACCGTCGTTCCTGCTCCCAAAGACGAGAACCAGATCTGCCGTCGAGCGCAGGCTGGTGGTGGCGGCTTCGGCGAACGTGACTTTCTCGGTTCCCCTGACGATGTACCCGGCGCCGGGATGGCCGATGACGTTCATGTCGACCGGATGGGATTCCGAGTAAAAGCGGGACCCGACGATCTTTGCCCAGTTTGCTGCTCCGTAGCCACCCTGGTCGGAGCCAACAACGTAGGAGTCGCCGATGATGTCAACGTTTGGGACCGCGGCACGGCTCGATTCCGGCGTGCTGGCAGCTGGAGCCGGCGAGGGAGCGGCCCCGTTGCCCCGCGCGGTGAATGCCAGCACAGCAATCATGACCGCCACGACGGCCAGCAGGCCAAATCCAAGTTCCTTCACGTGACGGAACCGGAAGGATGATCTGGTCCTGTTTGCGCTCTTCAGAAAATCCATTCGCAAAGACTATCGGCAATCCACTCTCGAGGGGGAAGTGAATGCAGAAGATACCAGCTTCGGTCCTGATTCAGACGAAAAATGAAGAGGCGAGCATCGAGAGGTGCCTGGCGGCACTGAGCGACTTTGACGAGGTCATCGTGGTCGATTCAAACAGCGCCGACCGGACCGCGGAACTTGCCGCCGCCGGCGGTGCGACCGTTATCAACTTCACCTGGAACGGGGCCTACCCGCAGAAGAAGCAGTGGCAGCTTGAACATGCGCCGACGCGCCACCCGTGGATCCTGTTCCTTGACGCCGACGAATTTCCGAGCCGGGAACTGATCGAGGAAATCGCCGTGATCGTCTCGGATCCGCTGGAACGCCGTGTGGCTTTCGACATCCCCATCTCCTATCACTTCGCTGGCAAGGTTCTCAAACACGGCCACCGGGTGGTCAAGCGTTCGCTGTTGAAGCGGGGCTTTAACCGCTATGAGGACACCGGTTTGGTGAATCTCCCGGTGATGACAGAGCTGGAAGTGCATTACCAGCCAGAGGCGACAGGTGAGGTGGGACGCACAGCGGGCCTGCTGGCACACCACGATCTGGATCCGGTCCGCACCTGGTTCGACAGGCACAACAAGTACTCCGACTGGGAGGCCTACATCCATGCCGACCCGGCCATGCGGCGCTCGGTGCGCTCGTCGAAAAGCCTGCAGGGCCAGCGCTTTGATGTCGTCCCGTTCAAACCAGTTGCCTTCTGGGTCTACAGCTACATCGTCCGGGGCGGCTTCCTGGACGGACGGGCCGGCATGGACTACGCCGTCGCCCTGGCCACGTACTACTGGCAGATCGGCCTGAAGACCCGCGAGCTACAGCAAAACGGCAGCCGGCTGGCTGAGCATGTCTGAAAATCGCGCATCGTCGAGGCCGCCCCTGAGCGTGCTGCAGATCGGCGGCCTGGCCGGCCCGGGGGCCGTCGCGGGCGGCGTCTGGGCGGTCGCGCGCATGCAGACTGCAGCGCTGGTGCGCCGCGGTGCCGCTGTTGAACTCGTCGGGGGCTGGCTCGGCGGCCGGCCGGCCACTCGCCCGGAACCGCATGAAAGAATTTTCCGCGTCCGGCGCCCTTTCCGGGGCGCGCGTCTCAGGGGCCTGATTGGGGTTGGCCTCGTCAGGCATGTTTGGGACCGGAGCCGCCAGGTCGACGTCGTCCAGCTGCACCTCTGCCGCGACTTCATCACGACCTTCAGCGCCCTGGTGCTCCGCGGTGCTGCCATTCCCGTCATCGCGCAGGCCCACGGCATGCTGGCAGCGCCGCGTTCGCGCGGGTTGCGGGTGTTCGATGCGCTGATCTTCCGTCGGGCGATGCGGACGCCGCAAATATGGCTGACCCTGACGGAGGCCGAAGAAAAGAACCTTGAGTCCCTCGGCGTGCCGAGGACGAAGATGCGCAGGGTGGTGAACGCTACAGCCGACCCCGGCACCGTGTGGGAAGACCCGCAGACCCCCACCTTTCTGTTTGTTTCGCGGCTGGCGGCGCGCAAGCAGCCCACGGTGTTCGTCGAGGCAGCCATTGCCCTCCTGCGGGAGGGATCGGAAGCCCGGTTCGTGGTTGCCGGACCTGACCAAGGCGAACTGGAGAGCGTGCACCGTTTGATCGAGGCTTCAGGCTTCCGCGACCGGTTCGATCTTCCGGGGGAGTTGACGGAACCCCAGGTGCTGGAGGCGCTGTCCCATGCGACCGCCGTCGTTTTGCCCGCCCGCCACGAGCCTTACCCGATGGTGATCATCGAGGCGGCGGCTGTGGGTACGCCCATCATCCTGACCTCGGAATGTGGACTGGCCGCGCCCTTGCAGAAAGCGGGCGCGGCGGTTGTCGCCGCACCCACGGCCGGGGCCTTCCACGCAGCCATGGCCACAGTGGCGGCCAGCCAGGATCTGCGGCTCCGGCTGAGTGCGCGGGCCCGTGAGCTGCACCTGGGTCTCTGGTCTGCCGAATCCCTCGCGGAAAGTCTCCTGGGATTGTATGCGGAGGCGATAGATGCTGGCCGGCAGTGACCTCCGGAGCCCGATCAGCCTGCCGGGCGAGAGGAAGTCAGGAATCGGCGCGGCGCTGGCGATCCTGACTTTCTTGTGTTTTGCCGTCGCCATACCGCTCATCCTGCGGTCGGCGTCGGAAGCCACCTACAGCGATACTGACTTCCTCATCCGATATTCGGTGCTCCTCTATGCGGCTTTCCGCATGAGTGCCATTCTCTGGAAAGACCAGGTGCGACCGGTAGCCGGTGTCTTCTGGATGTTCGTCTATGTCTGCCTGGGCGTGGTTCCACTGGCCCAATTGTCGACCGGCGCGTCAACCATCCTTGCTGTCCAGGTCGACGACTCGACCTTGTCCGCGGCAACCGCCATCACTCTTCTTGGCTGCGTCAGCTTCGACCTGGCCTATCACCTCAGACTCTTCAAGAACTTGGGCGGCCCGGCGCCCGTGCGCAAGCTGCGGAGCATGGAAACCCTGAGGATCTTTGCGACAGCCGCGATCCTGGGCGGGCTGATATACGTGGCTCAGGTCGGCGGAATCAGCGTGTTCTTTGCCAGCCGGCAGGAGGCGAGCCAGGCCCTGGACCAGGTGAGCCCCGACAGCGGACAAGCCGCCCGGGCGATCATCTCCGCCTTCGGCTCCGTAACCTGCCTGGTGGCGCTCATTTTCTACATCCACATATTCCGGGTCCTCCGAAGTTCCCTCAACCTGCTTGACTCCGTATTAATAGTCGGCCTGGTGGTGCTCAATGTCGTCGTGAACAACCCGATCTCCAACTCGCGTTACTGGACGCTGGCCGTGCTTTTCGGCTTGGTCATGCCGCTCATCGGGTCACGCAAAGCCCTCTTCAACTTGGCGATCGTCGGCGGGGTAGTGGCGGCGATCTTCCTTTTTCCGCTAAGCGACATCACCCGCCGGGCAGCGGGGACCGGCGTCATGCTCCAGACGGATTCGGTGTGGCGGATGATCTCGACCAAGGACTATGACCAGTTCAGCATGCTCGCGAATACCCTTGGGTTCACCCGGGATGAGGGACTGACCTGGGGGTACCAGTTCCTTGGCGCCGTGCTGTTTTGGGTGCCGCGCGTCGTCTGGCCGACGAAACCGCTCGACAGCGGTGTTGAGGTCGGCCAGTGGATGAGCAGTGCCAACGTCAACCTGTCGTCCCCGCTGTGGGCAGAGGCCTGGATCAATTTCGGAGTCATCGGGGTGGCGGTCACATTCGCCCTGCTGGGGCTGCTGAGCAGAAGGCTCGACGTCGGCTTCGGCGCGGGTGCCTTGTCCGCCGGATCGGTGGGCTATCTGGGCGTCGCCATCTTCTCCGGGTACATGTTTATCCTGCTCCGCGGCTCTTTGCTGCAGTCGATGGGGAGGCTGCTGATCCTCGCCCTGGCCATTGCTGTTCTGAGCGTGAGCGCCAAACGAAAGCCAGGTGACACGAAATGAGTACGGACAAGCTCGAGCGTCCACATGCCGCAGGGCCCGGTTTTGCCCAGTCCTTCAGGGAGCTCAGCCTGGCGCAGAAGGGCAAGAAAGGGGTGCCCCTGTACTGCCTGTACGTCAACCGGCCGGCCGGCCGGGTGGTCGCAGCCGCGCTCAGGAACACCCGGTTCGGGCCAAACCAGGTGACTTTCGCTGGGGCGTTCCTTACCTACGGGGCGTTGCTGTGGCTGGCCCTCGGGGCAGGAACCGGGGCAGGTTCCGCGCTGGTGGGAGCCGTGCTCGCCGCCGGGTTTGTCCTCGACTCCGCAGACGGGCAGCTGGCAAGGCTCCAGGGACGGAGCTCAAAATTGGGAGAGTGGCTCGACCACGTGCTGGACAGCGGGCGGATCGTCGTCCTGCACGGAGCCGTTTTCTGCTTCCTCCTGCGCACAACTTCCATTCCGGCGCTGCAGCTGGCCGCGCTGTGCGGCGTGTTCCTTTTCGCCAACTCCACAATCTTCTTCGCCGGCGCACTGTTCGATCAGCTGACCCGTCAGGCGGGGCAGCGCCCGTCACCTCCCGGCCACGATGCCTCAACTTCGATAAAGCGATCAATCCTCACGTTGCCAGTCGACTACGGCGTGACGTGCCTGGCCCTGATGACAGTGCCGTGGATCAACATATTCCTGCCCAGCTACGCGGCCTTGGCGATCTTCCATTGCGTCTTCTGCGCCGCCTATGTGGCGAAGTTTTCCCGTGCCCTGGCAAGGATGGACTAGATGGCCCGCCTGAGCAGGTATGTCGCCTTCGGCGATCAGGCCGTATCCAGCATCTCGAACTTCGTCGCGGTAGCCATTACGGCCAATGTCGCGACCCCCGGCCAGTTCGGTCAGTTCTCCTTGGGCTATGCGGGGTTGCTCCTGTTCCTGGGCGCCCAGCGTGCGCTTATCGGAGAGACAATGCTGGTCAAATACTCCGCCGCGGGCTCCCTTAAAGCCCCGGTGAGAAGAGGCGTTTTGGGTGCCAGCGTACTGGTCGCAGCCGCCACCGTTCCGTTGCTGCTGGCCGGCGCCGTCGTGGCTGACCAATCGGCCCGCCTCATCTGGTTTGTCGTCGCCGCGAGCCTGCCCTTCGTGCTCCTCCAAGACACGCTCCGGTATTTGTTTATCTGCGAGCACCGTCCATGGCGGGCGCTGCTCATCGACGCTGTGTGGGCCGTCTTGTCGATCACGTCCATGGTGGCTGTCGCGTCCACCACCGGAGCCGTGTGGGCCGTCGTTCTGTGCTGGGGCGGCGGCGCAGCGGCAGCTTTGGTCCTGGGACTCCTGCTGGGGCGGGTGCTGCCTTCGCTGCGCGACGGCAGGCGCTGGCTGGGCGTCAACCGTAACCCCGGGCTTCGCTATCTCGGGGAGTTTTCAGCGCTCAACGCGTCCAACTTCGTCGTGCTGTATCTCTTGGCGCTGCCTCTGGGTGCTGCTGGCGTGGGTGCGCTGCGGGCGGCGCAATTGCTGTTCTCGCCCCTTAACACCGCCTTTTCCGCTATCAAGATGGCTGTCATTCCCGAGCTCGTGCGCTCCAAGGGCACTGCGGTCTTTCGAATGCGGCTGATCGAAACGGCTGTGGTCGTGGCAGCCATGGCCGGGCTGTGGGGCGCGGCCGTCATGCTGCTGCCGGGCTCCATAGGGGCCCTCGTGCTCGGCGCATCCTGGGAGGCTGCGTCCGGGCTGCGACTTCCTTACTTGGTGCAATACTTCGCGATGGTTCCCTACACCGTCTTGCTGGCCTACTACAGGTCCGTCCAGGCGAACAGGCTGTCGACGCTCATGCGGGCAGTTCTGGCCCTTCTGACGCTTGTGCTGCCCCTTGCCCTGGCGTATGCGGGCGGAACCGTTGGCGCCGCCTGGGCGTTTGCGCTGGCAGTCGCGGCCGCGGTTGTCGTCGGGGGGACCGCCACCGTTGTGTCGAGATCCCGTTCCCGTTCCCGGACAGAATCGTCGTTGCATCGGCCCGATCCGGCGGAAGTCGAGCTCCGGCGGGCTGCTGACGCCCGGTGAGCGCGGCAGAACACGGCGGGTGGCCGGCCCTGCCGGGCATCCGGTCTAGGTGACCGTGACACCCCTGAACTGGACGGGGACCGGGGCAGGGTAATCCTTGCAGAGACTGATGTAGCCCCCGCGATACTCCCGGTCCATCGTCTCTCCTGACCAGCCCGCGCCGTCTACCCTCGAGAACCGGATGGAGGACGGCGTAACGTCGATTTTGAAGTGCATCCATTCCCCGGGCTTCACGGGTGATGTCGCGATCGTCTGTAGCCGTGTGCCGGCGGGATTGCCTGGGTCGCGCCGGTACAGGACCAGCTCTCCGGCCGGCCGAATGATCAGGTGATATCCCCCGACGCTGCTTGGCACCAACACCCGGTAGGGGTTGTCATCCTGTTGCCCGAACGCGATTCCGGCGTGCTGAAGGTTCGACGGAAGTTCCTGGGGCCAGCACATTTCGAACGTAATGCTGTGGATCTCTTTCGTGACAGGACCCATTGAACCCAGCCGGTAGCTGAAGTTCTCGCTTTTATCCAGCACTACTGATGCCGATGCCGCGTCGATCACCGGTTGGGCTCCCCAGCCTTGGTCAACAGTCCAAGGAAGGTCGCCGGCGGCCCGGGAACCGGTCGAGAACGTGTCTTGAGATTCCGCGGTCGCCGATGTCACATAGGGGATGTTTGAGCACATCAGGCCTTGAACGCCCAGGCTGGTCACGCGGTTGGCAGCGGAACGAGTATGGATTTCCCAGCAAATGACGGGCTTGCCGTAGGCCACGACCTTACGGACCGTCGCGTCATCGGCGGTGTGGTAAACGCCAAGATAGTCGAATCCGGCGGCGAGCTCGTCCAAACGGGGAATGGCATCCGGCATGAAGTACCCCCACGTTTTGTAGCCGCGCTTGGCGGCTGCCGCAACCTGGAGGGCGGGGGCCGGTTGCTTCCAGATGAAATGCTCGGTGGAATTCGGGTAGCTGTCCATCAGGTCAAGAAGCGTTCTTGTGTTCGTGCCTTGTTTGTCTTCGATGAAGATGACA
This sequence comes from Arthrobacter sp. 05N33_2, assembly GCF_056397425.1. NCBI lineage: Bacteria > Bacillati > Actinomycetota > Actinomycetes > Micrococcales > Micrococcaceae > Arthrobacter > Arthrobacter sp. 05N33_2. Next base: position 153,716 of record NZ_JBFTNJ010000004.1, on the reverse strand, counting down.
TGCGAAGCCGCGAACCGGTCAAGGACGTCCCGTAGCTTCGGAATGGGCTCAAGGGCCGTCGACGGGCCAAGCCAAGCGCGGGCATCGACCCGGAGGCCGCTGAGCTCGGCATAGGTAAGTTCCGCGACCTTGCGGTTTTGCCCGGTCACCCTGAGCGCACTTTGGTCGTGATGGCACACCAGCACGCCGTCCTTGGTGGCGTTCACCGAAACTTCGAGCGCCGGAACACCGGAATTTACCGACTGCTCATAGGCGTGCATAGTGTGTTCCGGCCAGTTATCTCCTGAGCCGCGGTGAGCCACAATAAAACGATCATTTTCGAATAGCGTGGCTACTGTGTGAATTCGTGGAGCTTGAACAGGCGGACGAGCGGGCGTGCATCCGGCCAGAAATAATCCCGATGCTCCAAGGAAGATGGCCTGGCGCCGGGAGAGCGCTCTGCGATTTTCCGGAATATTCCCAGTGTCGGTTCCTGATTTCCCCGCACTTCGATTTGCCTGCATTTCACGCCTTCAATGACTCGTTGTCTTCAAGGCCGTTATCAAGCAGGTTCAGGGCGCGCCGCAGCAGGGTGCTGGAGGTGTGAACGGTGTAGGGAAAATACACCACCTCGACGCCGAGCGCCAGCATGCCGGCTTCGAGGCGGTTTCCCTTTTCTGTTCCGCGCCAATCATCGCCTTTGAAAATTACGTGGAAGCCAACGGCATGCCAGGCGTCTACTTTGTCCGGGTAGTTGTCGACCACCACCTCGTCGACAAGCCGGATATTCCGGACGATTTCAAGCCGTTCATGAAGAGGCACGACAGGCTCTCTGTTCTTCACGAGCAGTGTCGCTTCAGTGGAAGCCACTCCCGCGACCAGATAGTCGCAGTGCAACCGTGCATGTTTGAGCAGGTTGAGGTGCCCGACATGGAAAAGATCATAGACACCGGATGCATAGCCGATACGAACAGTCACAACGAACTCGATTCTTCACGAATGCCGAATAGGTCATAGGCACCGGCCGGCCGTCGAGGCGCTGGGCTGGTCCCCCCAATTCCATGCTGAGGGTGTTATTGCCTGACGGAAAGCACTTTGGGGAGAAACGCGTGGGCGGGCGGCTAAAGCAGGTAGCGGGACTAGTAAGACAAGTAGGAGGGGTGGAAAAGCTAGTAGGAGCAACCGTTCCCGCCCTTGGTCTTTGCTGATTTGATCTTGGTAGCTTCAGCCCTGAAGTTCATGATTACGTAACCGGGGGGGACTCCATGCGTCAAAAAATCCCAGCTGTTCTAGCGGGCATAGCGCTAGCGGTGGCGCCGTTAATTGCCACCAGCAGCTCCGCGCTCGCTCTATCTCCGGGAGTTGCGTTTTCCGCCAACGCCCTCCCGACTTGGCAGACAAACGGCGTTGCCTGGACCATGGCCCAGTCAAACGGAGTTGTCTACGCCGGCGGAACTTTCACCCAGATCCGGCCTCCTGGCACCGCCGCCGGCAGCGCCCAGTCAAGAAATGCAGTGAACTTCGCGGCCTTCGACGCGTTCACCGGCAACCCGACTTCCTGCGCCTTGTCCGTGACGGGCGGCACAGGTACAACCGTTCGTGCCCTGGCGGTAACTCCGGACGGCAGCCGGCTCTATGTGGGCGGTCTGTTTGGGGCCATCAACGGCGTCAACACCACCCGCATCGCTGCCGTCAAGCTTCCTGGCTGCACGGTAGACACGACCTTCCGGCCGGCAATCGTCTCGGCCACAGTCCGGACAATCGCCGCAACCGACACCGCCGTCTATTTCGGTGGCGACTTCCAAACGGTCGGGACCGAGGCCCGCAGCCGTTACGCGGCCATGGACTCAAACGGCGCGCTCCTTCCATGGGCGCCGGCCGTCAACGCGTCAGCCCGCGCGCTGGACATCCCCGCCGGCCGCAACGTGGCCGTCCTCGGTGGCGATTTCGCAACTGTGAACGGCGTGGCATCCCAGTCGATCGCCGTCGTCGATACGAACACCGGCGCGAACGTGAGGGCATACGGCGCAACGTTCATCTCGCGCACGTCATTTACAAAATCCATCGTTGACGACGGGCAGAACTTCTACATCGGCAACGAGGGCACCGGAGGCGGCGTCTTCGACGGACGGGCACGATTCAGCCTTGACACCTACGACCAGGTGTGGAGGGACACCTGCCTCGGAGCCACCCAGGCGGTGGATGTCTACGGCGGTGTCCTCTACGCCGCCAGCCACGAGCACGACTGCTCGACCATGAATGAAATGGCAGACGGCGTCCGGCAGCACCTGACGGCACAGAGCGTCAACGCCCCGGCACCCCAATTGGGGTGGAGCCCTGATACCAACGACGGGATTGGTGAAGGCATTGGCCCCAGGGCCATCGTCCACACGAATCGGGGTTCGGGCGACATGCTCTGGGTCGCCGGCGAATTCACCACCACCAACGGCACCGCCCAGCAGGGCCTGACCAGGTTCGGCCCCGGCCCGGGAACTGTGGCACCTTCCTCGCCCAGCAACGTCAGCGCGGAAAGCCTCAAGGCCGGCGAAAACCAGATCCGGTGGCGGGCCAGCCTCGACAACGACGACTCGGAGCTGAGCTACAGCGTCTACCGGAACGGCTCTTCGACCCCGCTGGGAACTGTTAATGCCAGCTCGCTGTGGTGGTCGACAGGCCAGGTGTCCTTCACGGACAAGACAGCCGTACCCGGAACGCAGTACAGCTACCGCGTCCGGGCGACTGACGGCACCAACACCGGTCCGCTCTCGGCCTCGGTGGCCGTCACAACAGCGAGGAACACCGCAGCCTACCCGGCCGCTGTCCTTGGGGCAGGTGCCAGTACGTACTGGCGGCTTGACGGCAACGGTCCGACGGTCGGCGCCGACAGCTCTGCGGGCAACAACCTGGAACTGAGCTATGGCGGACCGGCATTTGCCGGCGACACCGGAGCCATTGCCAATGACACCAGCCGCTCGACGACGTTCAATGGCACGAGCGCATTCGCCTACGGCCAGAATCGGGGCAATGCGCCCACCGTCTACAGCGCGGAGGTGTGGTTCAAGACGAACACGACCCGGGGCGGGAAGATCTTCGGCTTCGGCAGTGGCCAGCCCAACCGGCACGGTACCAATCCCGGACTCAGCAGCAGTTACGACCGGAACCTCTACATGACGAACGCGGGCACGCTGATCTACGGTGTCTACGTCAACGGCACAAGGACGGTTAGCTCGGTTCTGCCCTACAACGACAACGCCTGGCACCACGCCGTGGCGACGCAGGGCAGCGACGGCATGCGGCTTTACGTGGATGGAACCCAGATCGGCGCGCTGCCGAACCAGACTGCAGCGCAGGGCTACTGGGGTTCGTGGAAGATTGGCGGAGACCAGCTGAACAGCTGGCCGTTGCGGCCCTCGAGCAACTACTTCGCCGGCTCCATCGACGAGTTCGCCGTGTACCCGACGGTGCTTTCGGCGGCTCAGGTCACCGATCACTTCAACATCGGCAAGGGAATCGGACAGCCGGTCCCCGACACACAAGCTCCCGCGGCCGTGACAGGAGTTGCGGCCGCGGTACATGCCAGTGATGTGGCCGTTTCCTGGAACGCAACCACTGACAACGTCGGGGTTACGGCATACCAGGTCCACCGTTCCGATACCAGCGGGTTCACCCCGTCAGCAGCCAGCCTCGTCGCCACGGTGAACGGGAGCACGCTCAGTTGGACTGACGCGGGCCGTCCGGCCGGAACGTCCTACTATCAGGTTCTCGCCGCCGACGAGGCCGGCAACATCAGCGGCCCGTCCAACGAAGCATCCGCAACGGTGGTCCCGCTCCCGCAGCCGGTCACGCTCACGCTGACCCCGACCGCCGACACCTACGTGAATGCGGGAGCGCCGAATACCGCAACAGGGTCCTTCACGACCCTGGCCACCAGGGGTACGTCGGCTTACATCACCTACATGAGGTTCAATGCGTCCTCGCAGGTTCCTGCGGGCCAGCACCTCGTGTCGGCAACCTTGAAGTTCTCAACTACCGCGGATTCCTTTGCCGGGTCCGCCGATCCGCAGCAGACGGTGGCGATGGCCGGTGACTGGTCCGAGGCGACGACGACCTACAACAACCGCCCGCAAACCAGCAGCACCTTGCTGGGAACGCTGACCGGTCCGACGGCACCGAACGCGTCGTACTCAATTTCGCTCGACGCGGCCGCAATCTCGGCAGCGCTCGCAGGTGACATCAACTTCTCGATGCAGAGCGCTGGAACCGACAACATGTGGTTCTTCTCGCGGGAAGCCTCTGCTGCCAAACGTCCGGCCCTGGTACTGAACTTCGAGCCGAATCCCTAAGTAAAAATAGCTCTCGAAAGAAAACATCCCATGTATAACGGTCTCTCGAAATCCCTGGGAATGGTGCTTCTGGCGGCTGCGGTCTTCGCAGCCGCCGGTTGCACCTCCCCCGGAAATCCCAACGCCACGTCCGCGTCCGCCAACTCAACCTCCCCGTCCGCCTCAACCTCCCCGTCCGCCTCAGCTTCTGAGGCTCCGGCCGCTCCTCCGGGGGCTTCCCCCTCGGCTCCCGCCACGGGAGCCAAGACAGCGGCACCTGCTAACACCCCCGCCGCCTCCGGCGAGGCGCAAGCCCCGCAGGCTGCACCCAAGCCCACTTTTGCGCCTCCCGAGCAGCGGTATCTCGCTTCACGGGTCCCCCAGGGCACCGACCCGAACGCTGTCCTTCAAGTCGGACAGGAAAGCTGCGCCCAACTGGAAAATGTGAAAGCCACGGACCAGAAGGCCGTGGTGTCCCACTTGATCGAGAAGGTGGACGCGGAGGTGGTCGCTGCCATTAATGATCTCTGTCCCGGGCTCCAGCCCGAGCTCGATGCCGCGCGCCGCGGCTTCACCGACGGCGACTTCACCATCGGTGCGGCAGCGCCCAAGGAAGGCGGTGGTTCAATCTCCGCAGGTAAGTACGAGGCATGGAATCCCTCCTCGAACTGCACACTGGTGGCCTACGATGCAGCAGGCGGGTCGATTGCGCAATCGAACGGTACGTCGGCCTTCACCATCCCGGCCGGCACCGCCCGCGTCGTGTCGGATGGATGCTACACCTGGCTGGCCGCATGAAAACGCGCCGCTTCGCCTGGAATGCTGCAACCACCGCCTGTGAAAGGACCCGCAATGGACGTCCGTGAACAATTGCTTATTTTGCGCCGAAGCTGGCGCCTGATCACTGTCCTGGCGTTGCTGGGAACGATACTCGCGGGCGTGGCATCCTTGCTGACTCCCACGTCCTACACGGCATCGACGAGCCTTTTCGTTTCGACGCAGAACTCGGAAACGTCCGCGGAACTGCAACAGGGCAGTGTCTTCGCATTGGCGCGCGTCCAATCGTATGTGGACGTCACCTCAAAACCGACCGTGCTCCAACCCGTCATCGACAAGCTCAACCTCGGCATGACCCCGGAAGCCTTGGCCGCCAAGATCAAGACATCCACCGCGCGCAATACGGTGATCATCGAAATCGAAGCCAGGGACGGCTCCGCCCAGCGGAGCGCCGACATCGCCAACGCCGTCGCTGCCAGCCTCATCACGGCTGTCGCTGACCTGGAGCGGCCCACGAACGGAACGCCGACCCCGGTCCGGCTCAGCCCGGTGGACCACGCCACCACGCCGACCGAGCCGTCGAGCCCCAACGCGAAGCTGGACCTCGGCCTGGGCCTCTTGTACGGGCTCGCAGCCGGAATCGCGGCGGCCGTATTGCGCCATGTCCTGGACCGCAACATCCGGACGGAATCGGATTTGCGCAAGATGACTGATCTGCCGCTCTTGGCAGGAATCACTGAACAGACTGCCGGCCGTCTGCCAGGGGCCCCTCCCTCGGTCCTGGGCGGTTCGGGCGCGGAGGCGTTCCGCAAGCTTCGAACGAACCTCCAGTTCGCAGGTGTGAACCGGCCGATGCGCTCGATCGTTGTTACTTCCGCGTCAGCGGGGGAGGGGAAGAGCACGGTCGCGCTGAACCTTGCCGTCACTATCGCCAAGGGCGGCCAGAAGGTCATCCTCGTGGATGCGGATCTTCGTCTTCCCTCAGTTGCTTCAGCGACTGGAATCGAGGGGGGCATCGGACTCACCACTGTCCTTGTCGGAACGTCCAGCCTCGACGACAGCATCCAGTACTGGTCCGACGACGGTTTGGCGCTGCTCGCCTCGGGTCCTCTGCCGCCCAATCCCAGTGAACTGCTCGGTTCAGCAGCCATGAGCCGACTTCTGGAGGAGTTGCAGAAAAAGTTCGACGTGATCATCGTCGATTCCCCGCCCATCCTCCCCGTCACCGACGCCAGTGTGCTGACCAAGAGCACCGACAGCGTGTTGCTGGTGGTCGGAACGAAGAGGGTGAGCCAACACAGCCTGGCCAAGGCAATCGACCAGCTCAATTTTGTCGACGCCAACATTCTCGGCGTCGTCCAAAACAGGATCCCCCGTCGGGGCCCCGACGCCAACACGGCGTACGTTGCCGGATACGGCGCCGAACATCCCGATCGCATCCCTCCCGTCGAGAACCGCGACGACGGTTCCTTCCGGCCCGCCCACGTTCGCCGCGGCAAGTTCGCGAGTGTGGAAACCTGATGATGTCTGCCGGGTTGTCCGGGCCCTGCCATTGGCGGGGCCCTTTGGCGGGTCTTCTTTGGCGGGCCCCGCAGGGCGATGAGCGACGACCGCCCTGGGGTGGCCCCGTAACTCTTCGGTAAAGGACCTGGAGCCGCCGCGGTACTGGCGGCCCGGGCGAATATCCTGAATTGGTTAGCTGCACTGTGGGGGAAGCGGGCTACGCCCATTGCCGTCCGCCAAGCAAGGATTTTCGTGGCATTCGCAGAGTACGACGTCGTCATCCACCGTGACGCCATGAGCGTGTACAACTTCCTCCTGGACCCGGGTCACCTGCCACTCTGGCGGGAGGGGGTCCGGAGCGTGGAACTACACTCCGGTGCCGCCGGCGCCAAAGGTGCCGTGTACCGGCAGACGGTCGCCGGACCGGGCGGACGACCCGTGGCCGCAGACTTCGAAATCGTCGAAGCCCGGAAGGGGGCGGAGATCCAGTACCAGGTCATCGTCGGGCCGGCCCGGCCGCACGGCGGCTACTACCTGAGCACCGAGGGTCCCAGCACCCGCGTCCGATTCGCCCTGAACTACGAGCCCAGGGGGTTCATTGTCCGCCTGACTAAACCCTTCCGCCGGCGGATGAAGGCCGAGGTCGGCCAACTCGAGCGGCTCAAGTCCCTCCTCGAAGATATGCCCGTTACGGAATAGACGCCCCGTTGGAGTAACACTTGGCGGCTGCACCCGTTCATGAAGCCGGGCAGGGCCCCGTGCGGTATTTTTGAACCTGTGCTGATCTCTGACCGCGACATTCGAACCGAAATTGACTCCCAGCGGATTGTCCTCGAACCCTTCGACCCCGACATGGTCCAGCCGTCCTCGGTGGACGTCAGGATCGACAAGTTCTTCCGGCTGTTCGACAACCACAAATACGCCCACATTGACCCGGCCGAGGAACAGCCCGAGCTGACCCGCCTGGTGGAAGTTGAGTCCGGCGAGCCGTTCATCCTGCACCCGGGGGAGTTCGTCCTTGGCTCCACGTACGAGACCGTGACGCTGCCGGATGACATCGCGGCCCGCCTCGAGGGCAAGTCCTCGCTCGGCCGGCTCGGCCTGCTGACGCACTCGACGGCGGGTTTCATCGATCCCGGATTCTCCGGCCACGTCACGCTGGAACTGTCCAACATGGCCACGCTGCCCATCAAGCTCTGGCCCGGTATGAAGATCGGCCAGCTGTGCTTCTTCCGGCTGTCCTCGGCCGCGGAACACCCGTACGGTTCGGGGGAATACGGCAACCGCTACCAGGGCCAGCGCGGGCCCACGGCCAGCCGCAGCCACCTGAATTTCCACCTCACCAACATCTAGGCGGGACGGCTGCCAGGCCGGACGGCCGCGCCGGCCAAGCCAGCCTCCTGGCCAGGCACCCAGTGCGCTGAGTCGCAGGGCGGCAGCGTTACGCCGGGCCCGAGGTCCGGAACGCGGGCCGCCGTGCCGGACGGCGCAGGAGCCGGACCAGCGGCTCCACAAAGCGGGCGGCCAGCGGCCCCACGATCGCCATGATCAGAACGTAGGCGGTGGCGAGGGCTGCCAGATCGGCGGGCACCACGCCGGAGGCAACGGCCAGGCCGGCGATGACAATCGAGAACTCGCCGCGTGCGATCAGGGCCGCGCCCGCGCGGTAGCGGCCGGGAATGCCAATCCCGGCCCGCTTGGCCGCCCAGTACCCGGTGACCACCTTGGTGGCTGCCGTCACCAGGGCCAGCAGCAGGGCCCAGCCCAGGACCGGGGGGATGGACCGGGGGTCGGTGTTCAGGCCAAAAACCACAAAGAAGATGGCCGCGAAGAGGTCACGGAGCGGTTCCAGGACGCGGGTGGCGCTGTGGGCCGTGGCGCCGGAAATCGCGATGCCGAGCATGAAGGCGCCCACTGCTGCGGAAACCTGCATCGCGGCCGCGAGCCCCGCGACCAGAAGTGCAGCGCCCAGCAGGTTGAGCAGGAAAACCTCGGAGTTTTCGCTGTGCACGGCCTTGGACACGTGGTGTCCGTGCCGCAGGGCCACCACCAGGACCAGGCTGACGACGGCCAGGGAGATCCCCACCGTCTGCAGCCCCAGCAGGATGCTGACGCCGGCCAGCGTGGCGGTCAGGACCGGCAGGTACACGGCCATGGCGAGGTCCTCGAACACCAGGATGGAGAGGACCACCGGAGTTTCCCGGTTGCCGATCCGGCCAAGATCCGTGATGACCTTGGCGGCGATCCCGGACGATGAAATGTAGGTGACGCCGCCCATCACCATGGCCCCCACGACGCCCCATCCCAGCATCACCGCGAGCCCGGCACCGGGCAGGAAATTGAGCAGCAGGTCCAGGACGCCGGCCTGCCAGGACCGCCGCAGGCCGGTGACGAGCTCGGACGCCGTATATTCCAGCCCAAGCATAAGCAGCAGGAGAATTACGCCGATCTCGCCGGAAAGGTGCGCGAACTCGTGCATGCCTTCGAGCTTGACCAGGCCCCCGGCCCCGAAGAACAGCCCGCCCACCAGATAGAGCGGGATGGGGGACATGCCGATCCGCCCGGCCAATCTGGCCAGCAGGCCGAGGCAGAAGACGACGGCCCCCAGCTCGATCAGGGTCAGCGCGAGCGGATCCATCCGGCTTATCCGTTGCGCAGGATGCCGGCCGCCGTGTCCAGGCCTTCTTGCGTACCCACCGCAACGAGGAGGTCACCGGGGTGGAGGACGACGTCGGGTCCCGGGGAGGGCACGACCTCGCCTTCGCGCATGATAGCCACGATCGAGACCCCGCTCCGGGTCCGGATGCACGCCTTCCCCATCGGCTGGTTCTGGAAGGGTGACTCAGCGCTGATCGAAAACTGGCGCGTGACAATACCCGGGATTTCCCGGTGGGCTTCCGAGAGCTGCATGGCGATGCGCTGGCCGCCCAGGAGGTTGCCCAGGGCGGCGGCCTCATCCGCAGTCAGAGGGACAGAGGCCTGGCAGGTGTCAGGATCGTCCCAGGTCGAGACGATGAGTTCCGTCTGGCCCTCGCGGTATTCGACAACGCCGATCCGGCGTCCGGAGGCAGTCATGAAGTCCTTGCGCCGGCCGAGGCCGGGGAGGTCCGTCTCATCCACGTTCATACCCTCAGCCTAGTGCGCGAACCGTTGATTCGGCCGCCTCAGGACTCGGGGACCACCGCGATTTCGGTCTGATCGGGGGCCTTGACCGGCAGGAGCACGAGCAGGCCCACGAGCAGCACCACCATGATGCCGAGGATGCCCCAGCGCTGGGCCTCGCCCTCCGCTACGAAGGGTGCGGCGACGGCGATGCACAGCGTGAAGAGCGCGGGGGCGAGGAAGCTTACGGCCCGGCCCGTGGTGGCGTAGAGGCCGAAGAGCTCGCCGGATTCGCCGTGCGGGGCGAGCCTGGCGAGGTAGGCGCGGGAGGACGACTGGGCCGGCCCCACGAAGAGGCACAGCAGCAGGCCGAAGACCCAGAACGTGGTGGTCCCTGCCCAGGCCATGCCAAAGAACTTGTAACTGCCGTTGCCGAGGACCAGGATCGCGGTACCCGCGACCAGCAGGCCGGCCAGAGACGCGATAATCACGGTCTTCGGCCCGATCCTGTCATCCAGGAAGCCGCCGAGGATGGCGCCGGCGGCCGCCACGACATTCCCGAAGATCGCGAAGAAGATGACGTCCTTGAGCTCGAAGCCAAAGGTGCCGGCCGCGATCACCCCGCCGAAGGTGAAGACAGCTGCCAGCCCGTCCCGGAAGATGGCGCTCGCGAGGAGGAAGTAGATGGTGTGCGGGCTGGTCCGGTAGATCGCCTTGATGCGCCGGACGAGCAGGCCGTAGGAGGCGAGGAACCCCAGTCCGGCGCCCCGGTCCGAGCGCGGCAGCTCCGGGACCGCGAACAGCACGGGCAGTGCGAAGACGAGGAACCACAGGGCCGAAAACACCGCCACCAGCCGGATGTTCAGGCTGTCCGCGGTGGAGGCGCCAAACCAGTTCACGCTGGGCTGGACAAAAAGCTGGAGCACAACCAGCAGCGCGACGATGCCGCCGAGATACCCCATTCCCCAGCCGAAGCCGCTCACTTTGCCGATGTTCCGCGGGGTGGAGATCTGGGTGAGCATGGCGTTGTAGTTGACCCCGGCAAACTCGAAGAAGACGTTGCCCAGTGCTATGAGCGTGACGCCCAGGATCAGGAAGTCCGGCCGCGGGAAGACAAAGAAGCACAACCCGGTCAGGACGACGACGGCGGCCGTGTTGACCCCCAGCCACAGCTTCCGCCGGCCACCCGTGTCGGAGCGCTGCCCGGTGACCGGGGCCAGGAGGGCAACGGCCACGCCGGCGACGGCCAGCGCGGCGCCCAGGACTGCCGAGGCCTGGTCCTCCCCGCCGAATGCCTTGGAGGTCAGGTAGACGGTGAAAACGAACGTTGTCATGACGGCATTGAAGGCTGACGAACCCCAGTCCCACGAGGCCCACGCGAGGATCTGGCCACGGTGCGGGACGGGACTTCCCGATTCCAGTTCCGAGGGGCGCATGGCCTCTGGGGCGGCGGCAGTGTTCATAGCCAGAATCGTAGCCGCCCCGGGCGTCCTCCGAGGGGGAGCGGCAGGGGGTTTTGCCAGGCAGGGTTTAGCCCCGGCTTCACATTTGCGTCGAATTGTTCAGTGACCGGTGTCCCGGCCAAAAGAATTTGTACACGCTTGGTAAACTGACGGCACCGAACCTAACAAATGACCCGCCTGCTCCAACTTGCTGACAATCGACTTTCTGACGTTGCGGAGATACCAGTGATCACAGTCCTTGCCGTGCACTTTGCGGTGGCTGCTGTGGCCCCGCTGCTGTTCCGAAAGTTTGGCAGGAATTCGTTCTTCGCCCTGGCCGCGGTCCCCGCGGCCTCCTTTATCTGGCTGCTGCTGCAGCACGACGCAGTCTATTCAGGCACAGTCTATTCAGGTTCTGACGGGGCGATTACCGAAGTCATCCCCTGGATTCCCGGGCTGCAGCTCGAACTCGCGTTCCGGATGGACGCCCTGGCCTGGGTCATGTCCCTGCTGGTGCTGGGGGTGGGTGCGCTGGTGCTGGTCTATTGCGCCCGCTACTTCAAGGACAAGGACGACTACCTCGGCGGATTCGGCGCCCAGCTCCTGGCCTTCGCCGGGGCGATGTTCGGCCTCGTTACCGCTGATGACCTTCTGCTGCTGTTCATCTTCTGGGAACTGACCACAGTGCTGTCCTACCTGCTGATCGGCTACGCCCGCACCCGGCTGTCCGCGCGGCGCTCGGCGTTGCAGGCACTCGTGGTGACCACCGCCGGCGGCCTGGCCATGCTCGTGGGGCTCATCATGCTCGGTTCGACGGCCGGAACCTACCGGATCCAGGCCATCATGGACCTGGCTCCCACCCTGGTCGCCGGCCCCGCAGGCGGGGTCGTGAACGCCGCCGTCGTCCTCATCCTGATCGGTGCGATCACCAAATCCGCCCTGGTGCCGTTCCACTTCTGGCTCCCCGGCGCAATGGCTGCCCCCACCCCCGTGAGCGCCTACCTGCACGCCGCGGCCATGGTGAAGGCCGGGATCTACCTGGTGGCCCGGCTGGCCCCCGGATTCGCGGACACCGCGGCGTGGCTGCCGATCGTGCTCGGCCTGGGCCTGGCCACCATGCTGGTGGGCGGCTACCGGGCCCTCCGGCAGACAGATATCAAGCTCATCCTCGCCTACGGCACCGTGAGCCAGCTGGGCTTCATGACCATGGTGGTGGGCCTCGGCACTCCCGACGCGGCACTCGCCGGAATAGCCCTGCTCCTGGCGCATGGGCTGTTCAAGGCCACGCTCTTCCTGGTGGTGGGCATCATCGACCACCAGTCCGGGACCCGGGACATCCGCGAGCTCTCCGGCGTCTACGGATCGGCCAGGGCACTGGCGGTCGTCGCGGCGATCGGCGCGGCCTCGATGGCGGGCGTGCCCCCGCTGGCCGGATTCGTCGCCAAGGAATCGGTGTTCGAGGCCTTCCTCCAGTACAAGTCGGAGACCGGGACCGGACCCTGGCTCTTGGCCGGTGTGGTCCTGGGCTCCATCCTGACCTTCGCCTACAGCGCCAGGTTCATGTGGGGAGCCTTCGCCCTCAAGCCCGGCGTGGAGCCCACGGCCTTCAAGCCGGTCAAACCGGCGTTCCTCGCCGCACCGGCGATCCTGAGCCTCCTCACAATCCTTTACGGGCTGTGGCCTGCCACCGTTGACGCCTGGATCCAGCCCTACGCGGAGCTTTTTGTGCACGGCTCCGAGGCCCCGCCCGGGCACCTGGCGCTGTGGCACGGCATCACCCCGGCCCTGGGCCTGACCGCAGTGACGTTCGTCCTGGGCCTGGCGATGTTCTACGGCCGCAACGCCGTGGCCCGGCTGCAGGCGCTGGTGCCGGGCTGGATCGACAGCGACCGTGCCTACCAGCTGACGATCGGCGCCTTGGACGACACCGCGGTATGGATCACCGGCCGGACCCAGCGAGGTTCGCTCTTCTTCTACCTGTCCGTCATCCTGACCGTGGCGTTCGTCCTGCCGCTGACGGCGCTGCTGCTGGCCAACAAACCGCTGCCGCCCGGCCTCTATGTCATCGATCCCGGCTCGCCGCTGCAGCTGGTGGCCGGCGCCGGAATCGTGATCGGGGCGCTGGCCGCGGTGCGCGCCAACAAACGGTTCCTGGCCGTCCTGATGGTGTCCGTCACCGGCTACGGGATTGCCATGATGTTCGCCCTGCAGGGAGCCCCGGACCTCGCCCTGACCCAGATGCTGGTCGAAACCATGATCCTGGTGGCGTTCGTGCTGGCCATGCGGAGCCTTCCGCCGGGGCTGCGGGACCGCACCGGCGGCAAGTACCGGGTCATCCGCGTGGTGATCGGCCTGGCATTCGGCGTCACCATGATTTTCGTGGCCATCCACGCCCTCGGCGCCCGGGTGGCGCCGCCGGTCTCCCTGCAGTTCCCGCAACTGGCCTATGAGGGCGGCGGCGGACTCAACGTCGTCAACGTGACCCTGGTGGACATCCGGGCCTGGGACACCTTTGGCGAGATCTCGGTCCTGGCCCTGGCCGCCACCGGCGTCGCAAGCCTCATCTTCGTCCGCGGCCGCGGTGACCGCATCCGGACATCCGCGAGCGTCGCGGAAGGGACCGTGGGCCGGCGGACCGGGGCCAGGGGCAGCACCAGGGAAGACGCCGCCCTGGCGATGAACCGGCGGTTCGCTGCCGCCACTCGCGACGCCTGGCTGGTGGCCGGCCGGACCCTGGCACCCGAACGCCGCTCGATCATTTTCGAGGTGGTCACCCGCCTCATCTTCCACTCGATGATCGTGTTCTCCATCTATCTGCTCCTCGCCGGCCATAACCTGCCCGGCGGCGGCTTCGCCGGCGGCCTCACCGCCGGCCTCGCCCTGACCATCCGCTACCTGGCCGGCGGCCGCTTCGAACTGCGCGAAGCGACACCCGTCGGCGCCGGCACCCTGCTGGGGATCGGCCTGGCCACGGCGGCTGCCGCCGGAATGACGCCGCTGCTGCTGGGCGGCGAAGTGTTCCAGAGCGCCATCGTGGAGCTGTGGCTGCCCGTCTTCGGCGACATCAAGTTCGTCACCTCGACCATCTTCGACATCGGTGTCTACGTCGTGGTCGTCGGACTGGCCCTGGACGTGCTGCGCAGCCTCGGCGCGGAGATCGACGAGCACTTCGAAGAACAACCCGAGACGACCGAAGAGGGACCCGCCGAAGACCAGGACAGCGGAGGACTCCCGGGCGGGGTCCCCGCCGAGTCCGCCGACGCGGAAACCACTGCCAAGGGGAGAACATGAGCGTCAACCTGACCCTGCTGACGGTCATGGGCGCCCTCTACGCCTGTGGCATCTACCTGCTCCTCGAACGCAGCCTCACCCGGGTCCTGCTGGGCCTCATGCTGCTGGCCAACGCCACGAACCTGCTGATCCTCGCCACCGGCGGCTACGCCGGCCTGGCGCCGCTCTTCGACAAGGACACCCCGGCGGGGGACTACAACGACCCCCTGCCGCAGGCCCTGATCCTGACCTCGATCGTGATCTCCTTCGCCGTCACGGCGTTCATGCTGGGCATCATCTACCGCACCTGGGTCCTGGCCCGCCAGGATGAAATCCAGGACGACGCCGAGGACCGCCGCGTCGCGGAAACGCCAAGCTTCGATGCCGAGGACGACTCCGTGATCCCGGTCGAGACTTCGGAGTTCCCGCTGGCCACGGTCATGTCCGGTGACCGCCCCGTGCGGGCCGACAAGGCCGCCTCTGAAGAACAGCCCGGTTCCCTCAACGTTGACCCCAGCCCGGAAGGAGGCGGAGAGTGAACATCACCAGCCTTGCCCCGCTCGCCGTCGTACTCCCCATCCTGGGCGCCGCCCTGACCTTTCTGCTCATCCATCACCCCAGGGTCCAGCGCGCGGTCAGCATCGCCGTGCTGACGCTGACACTGCTGCTGGAATGCTGGCTGCTGGCCTCCGTCTGGGATGGCGGCACGGCCGCGGTGAACATCGGCGGCTGGCTGCCGCCGTGGGGCGTCGTGCTGGTGGTGGACCAGTTCTCCTCCCTCATGCTCGTGGTGTCATCGGCCGTGAGCCTTGCGGTGCTGATCTACGCAACGGGACAGGGCATGGCCGACGGCGACCGCGACGCGCCGGTCTCGATCTTCCACCCGACCTACCTGATCCTCGTGGCCGGGGTGTCCAACGCCTTCCTCACCGGAGACCTCTTCAACCTCTACGTCGGCTTCGAGATCCTGCTGACGGCCAGCTACGTGCTCATCACACTCGGCGGGACAGGCCCGCGCATCCGGGCCGGCGTGACCTACGTGGTGGTCTCCGTCGTGTCCTCGGTGCTGTTCCTGATCGCGATCGCCATGATCTACGGCGCCACCGGAACCATCAACATGGCGGACCTCGCCATCAAGCTCGGCGACCTCGACCAGGGCACCCGGACGCTGCTGCACGTCATGCTGCTGGTGGCCTTCGGCATCAAGGCCGCCGTCTTCCCGCTGTCCTTCTGGCTCCCTGACTCCTACCCCACCGCCCCGGCCCCGGTCACCGCGGTGTTTGCCGGGCTGCTGACCAAGGTGGGCGTCTATGCGATGGTCCGCACGGAAACGCTGCTATTCCCGGGGGATGCGCTCAACGCCCCGCTCATGGTCGCGGCGCTGCTGACCATGGTGGTGGGCATCCTCGGCGCCCTGGCCCAAAGTGACATCAAGAGGCTCCTGTCCTTCACCCTGGTCAGCCATATTGGCTACATGGTGTTCGGCCTGGCCATGTCCACCGTGGCCGGTCTGGGCGCCGCGGTGTTCTACGTGGCCCACCACATCACTGTCCAGACCAGCCTGTTCCTGGTGACCGGCCTGATTGAACGCCGCGGCGGCAGCTCGTCCATGGACCGCGTGGCGGGACTGGCCAAGCTCTCCCCGGTATTGGGGGTCCTGTTCTTCATTCCCGCCATGAACCTCGCCGGAATCCCGCCGTTCTCGGGTTTCCTGGGCAAGCTGGGGCTGCTTCAGGCAGGTGTGGAACTGGGGACGCCGCTGGCCTACGCCCTGGTGATCGGCGGCGTGCTGACGAGCTTGCTGACCCTGCTGGCGATCGCGAGGGTCTGGAACCGGGCGTTCTGGCGCAAGCCCGGGGACGCCGAACACCCCGATCCGGTGCTCCTGGCAGCGCCGGCCGACTCCGCCACGGGTGACCGGGCCGGCAAGACGAATGTGACCCTGCTGCCCCGCACCATGGTGGGCTCCACCCTGGGCCTGGTGGTCTTTGGCGTGGCCCTGACGGTCTTTGCCGGGCCGCTGTTCAGGGTGGCCGACCAGTCCGCCCAGGAGATGCTGGACCGGACCTCCTACATCCAGGCCGTGCTCGGCCCGGATGCGCCCGTGCCGCCGGTGCCCCCGTCGCTCCATCCGGTGCAGGTCCGGGAGGGCGGCGGAAAATGAACCGGAAAAGGATCTCGCTGCGCCAGGAACTGCCGCTGCTGGTCTGGCTCGTCTTTGTCTGGGGCGCGCTCTGGCAGAACTTCAGCCCGGGCAATCTCCTCTTCGGCGCCCTCATCGCGGTGCTCGTGGCGCGCATTTTCTATCTGCCCCCGGTGGAACTCGGCGGCCGCTTCAACGTGCTCCGCGCCGTGCCGTTCGCCCTCATCTTCCTCGGAAAAGTCGTCGCGGCAAGCTTCCAGGTCCTGTACCTGGCCGTCGTCCGCGGCCCCAACGTGGTCAGCGCGGTCGTAGCCGTGCCGCTCCGAAGCCATTCGGACCTCCTGGTCACGGCCACCGGGCACGTGATCTCGCTGATTCCCGGGTCCCTCGTGGTGGAGGTGGACAGGTCGACGTCCACGCTCTACATCCACGGCATCAACGTCCGCAATGCCGAGGACGCGGCCAAGCTGCGCAAAGAGGTCCGGGACACCGAGGCCGGGCTGATCCGGATCATGGGGACCAAAGCCGAACTTTCCGCCCTGACACAGGAGACCGCCGCATGATGCAGACCGTCCTGACGGTGACCGCCGTCGTACTGTCCCTGGCCGCCGCGGGGGCGATCGTCCGGATCGCGCGGGGGCCCTCGCTGCTGGACCGGGTTCTGGCCGCCGACGTGCTGCTGGCCATCTTCGGCGCGGCCCTGTGCATCGACATGGCCGCCAACCGGCACCTGAACAACCTGATGCTGCTCGTTGCGATTTCCCTGATCGGCTTCGTCGGCTCGGTCACCGTGGCCCGGTTCGTGGCCGACAGGCGGGAGGGCGTCCGTGAATCCTGACACAGTGATCGACGCCGTCTCCGCCGTGTTCATGGTGACCGGAGCCCTGATGTCCCTCGCGGCCGCCATCGGGCTGCTGCGATTCCCGGACCTCATGAGCAGGATGCACGCGGCCACCAAACCGCAGGTCCTCGGCCTTTTCCTGCTGCTGGCGGCCCTCGGCCTGCAGATGCGCACCTGGTCGGTGTGGCCCGTCCTGCTGGTGGCCTGGCTCTTCCAGCTGCTCACCGTCCCCGTGTCCGCCCACATGGTGGGCCGGGCCGGCTACCGGACCAAGCACCTGCACCCGGAGCTGCTGAGCTCCGACGAGCTCGAGGCGGTAGTCCAGAAGGCCGCCCAGCAGGCGGCCACGCACGGAGCGGACGACGACGACCGCTGAGCCCCCGTCCGGCCCGGCGGACCCGGCCGGCACGTCGCCCCCGTCCGGCCAGCGGACCCGGCCGGGGCCTTCGACAGCCGCGGCGGGCGCCGCGGCTGGTCGCGTCAGGTCAGACGACGTCCTGGGTCTTGGCGAAGCGGGTGATCGCGCGCTGGGTGCCGCGGTTGGCGAGCACCTGGATGATGGCGCTGACCGAGGCGGAGATCAGGGCGAACGTCAGGGCCGAGCGCAGGGTGGTGGGAACGTCGTCCTCCTGGCCCTTGGGCGGCTTGTTGCCTGTGGACTTTTCCCACATGGTGTCCACCAGCTTGGTGCCGGCAAAGCCGGCCAGGAGGCTGACGCCGGTGCCGAGCAGCTTGATGAGGATGTTCAT
The DNA here is from genome assembly GCF_056397425.1 of Arthrobacter sp. 05N33_2. Taxonomy (NCBI): domain Bacteria; kingdom Bacillati; phylum Actinomycetota; class Actinomycetes; order Micrococcales; family Micrococcaceae; genus Arthrobacter; species Arthrobacter sp. 05N33_2. The sequence goes on along the minus strand of NZ_JBFTNJ010000004.1, from coordinate 135,588 downwards.
TCTTCGGTCTCCTTGGGACGGGAACGGTTTTCCCCTAGCCTAGCGTTCCGGGGTGAGGACCATCCGCAGGGCCTCGACCACGAGTTCGTGATCCGCCTTCTGGGGCAGGCCGGAGACGGTGACGACGGCGACGGCGCCCGTGCCGCGCACGTAGATGGGGAACGCCCCGCCGTGGGCGGCGAACTCCGACTGATCCCACCAGGCGTTGTCCTCGATCCTTCCGCCGGCGGCGCGGGCCTGGAGGCCCACCAGCAGGGACGGGACCTCGTACCGCATGGCGGTGCGCTTTTTGGCGTTGATCCAGCGCTCATTGTCCGGTGTGGCGCCGTCCAGCGCGGCGTGGAAGAGCACCTGCTCGCCTTTGGTGATGTCGACGGCGATGGGCAGCGAGCGTTGCCTGCCCAGCTCGACAAGGAGGAGCCCGAGGTCCAAGGCGTCATCCTTGCTGAACGACGCGAACTGGAGCGCCTCTATCTCGGCCAGCACGCGGCCGATAAGCGCCGCCAGGGAACCCCGCGGCTGCGGCTCACTCGAGTCGGGATCGTATTCCCCGGAGGGATCTTGGGTGACCGGTGTGTGCGACAAAATATTCCAGCTTTCCGGTGGGTGACGAGGCCGCCCGCTGGCGGGTCCGGGGGTCCGGCACGACGACTCTACCAAGAGGGATTTCCGGGCCGCCGGGACTGCCGCCGTCCGGTCCACGATTGTGACGGCACACCACTGAAAACCCGGCCGTCCGGGTGTAAACTGAGCCAGCCCACAAGGGCGAAAATAATTACGACAGGGGAGCGCCGCCGTCGGGCATCGCCGGAACAATCCGGGGAAACCTTTGGTGGGCGCTGAGAGTGCGGACAGCCGCAGACCCTCGAACCTGATCCGGTTAGTACCGGCGCAAGGGAGTCGAGTTCTCAGGGTGCGCGGAGGGCGGCGGAAGCCGAGACCGGCCGGCGCACCCTCCCCTCCTGTTCCTCAGGAGGACGACATGACAGATATTTCAGCACAGCATGGTTCCGCCAGCCGTTCATCCGCCCGGCGCAACTACAGCTGGCGCGTGGTGGACATTGTGGTGGCCGCGTTGATCGCCGTTGCCGGCGGCGTCATTTTCTGGGCCTGGTCCCAGGGCGCGAACCTGATCTCGACTCCGGTCAACGCGGTCTACCCGCCGTTGAGCGGACTCTACGCCGGCGGCTGGATGATCCCGGCGGTGCTGGGCATGCTCATCATCCGCAAGCCGGGCGCCGCGCTCTTCTGCGAAACCGTCGCGGCCACCGGCGAGCTCATCATGGGTTCGCAGTACGGCACCACGGTGCTGATCTCCGGCATCCTGCAGGGCCTCGGCGCCGAACTGGTCTTCGCGGCCTTCCTCTACAAGAAGTTCAACCTGCCCGTCTCCGTGCTGGCCGGCGCCGGCGCGGGCCTCTTCTGCGGCCTGAACGATTCCTTCCTGCCGTGGGGCTGGAACATCGCCTACGAAGCCGGCGACAAGCTCGCCTACATCGTCTTCACCACGATCTCCGGCGCAGTGATTGCCGGCGGACTGGCCTGGCTCGCCACCCGCGGCCTGGCGAAAACCGGAGTGCTGGGCTCCTTTGCCTCCCGCAAGGCCGCCACGGAGCCCGTCTTCTCCTGAGCCCCGTCGCTGAATCCTGCAGAGAATCATGAGATCTTCACCGGGCGTCCGGCCGGCCGCCGTCACGGCCCGCGGCTGGGGCTGGCGGCATGCCGGACGGACCAGGCCCGCGGTCAGCGGCCTTGACCTGGACATCCGGCCGGGGGAGCGCGTGCTCCTGCTGGGGCCCTCCGGCGCCGGCAAGTCGACGCTGCTCCACGCCCTGGCCGGCGTTCTGGGCGACGGCGACTCCGGGGACCCCGGCGACTCCGGCGACGCCGAGAACACAGACGAGACCGGCAGCCTCCTGATCGACGGCGCCGCGCCACGGGCGCGGCGCGGCCGCGCCGGGCTGGTGCAGCAGGACCCGGAAACGCAGGTGGTGCTCTCCCGCCTCGGCGACGACGTCGCCTTCGGGGCGGAGAACCTCGCCGTCCCGGCGGCGGAGATCTGGCCGCGGGTGCGAGAGGCCCTCGACGACGTCGGGCTGGGACAGCTGCCGCTGGACCACCCGACGGCGGCCCTCTCCGGCGGGCAAAAGCAACGGCTCGCGCTCGCCGGGATCCTCGCGATGCGGCCAGGGCTGCTGCTGCTCGACGAGCCGACCGCCAACCTCGACCCCGCGGGCGTCCTGGAGGTCCGCGACGCTGTGGGCCGCTGCCTGGACAAGACAGGCGCCACGCTGGTGGTCGTGGAGCACCGGGTGGGGGTCTGGAAAGATCTGGTGGACAGGATCGTGGTGCTGCAGCCAGGGTCCGCCACGGACTCCGCGGTCTTGATTGACGGACCGCCGGACCGGGTCCTGGCCGAGGCGCGGGACATGCTCATCGGTGCGGGCGTCTGGGTGCCGGGCTACGTCCCGGCGACGCGGATGCGGTCACCGGCGCGGGGCGCGGGACAGATTCTGCTCGCGGCCGACGCGCTCGCGGTGTCCCGCGAACGGCCGCGGCGGGCCGGGCTGCGCGACGGCTTCCGCACCATCGCGCCGCGTCCGGTCCAGTCCGGGGTCTCGGTCCGGGTCCGCGCCGGCGAGGCGCTGACCATCACCGGACAGAACGGCACAGGCAAGTCCACCCTGGCGCTGACGCTGGCCGGTCTCCTGCGGCCCGTCGCGGGAACAGTCTCGGCAACGGCGGAGCTGAGCAGTCCCGCCACTGGTCACTCCAGCGGTCGCTACAGTGGCCGCGTACGCGACGGCGCCGGACCCGATCCCTACCGGTGGAAGGCCCAGCAGCTGATCGCCAGGATCGGAACCGTCTTCCAGGAACCCGAGCACCAGTTCGTTACCGGCAAGGTCCTCGACGAGCTCATGTTCGGACCGCGCCACCTCGGGTACGGCGAAGACCGCGTGGACGAACTGCTGGAGCGGCTGCGGCTGACGGAGCTTGTGGACGCCAACCCCTACACGCTCTCCGGCGGCGAGAAGCGGCGCCTTTCGGTTGCCACTGTGCTGGCGGCGCACCCCCAGGTGCTGGTCCTGGACGAGCCCACCTTCGGCCAGGATGCCAATACCTGGGCCGAACTCGCCTCGTTCCTCTCCGAGCTCCTCGACGCCGGCACCGCCGTCGTGTCGGTGACGCACGACGCCGAATTCAGCGCCGTCCTCGGCGGCGCCGAACTCCGCCTCCGGCCACGGGAAACCGCCGCCGCGGACGCTCCCGGCCCGGATCTCGAGCTGCCGGAGGGGGCCTCGCCATGAGGGACGCCCTGAGCCTGCGCGGCAATCACGCGCTGCCGGAGGGGGCCTCGCCATGAGGGACGCCCTGAGCCTGCGCGGCAATCACGCGCTGCTGACCCGAGCCAACCCGCTCGCCAAGTTCACGGCGGTCACCCTGATCACCCTGGTCCTGGCGCTCTCCATTGACTGGGTGTCGGCGTCGGTGGCGCTGGCGTTCGAACTGCTGCTCCTGCCGCTGGCGGGCCTGACTGTGGCCTTGCTGTGGCAGCGCGGCTGGCCGCTGATCCTCGCCGCGGCGCTGGGCGGCTGGAGCACGGCCATCCTGGCGGCCGATTCCGGACCCGTCCTGCTCGATGCGGGGATCTGGTCCGTCAGCGCCGGTTCCCTGCAGCTGGGGATCGGCTTCATGCTCCGCGGGCTCGCGATCGCATTGCCCGCGGTGCTGCTGATGAGCTGTACCGACCCCACGGACCTGGCCGATGCCCTGGCCCAGAACGCGAAACTGCCGCACCGGTTCGTCCTGGGCACCCTGGCCGCGATGCGGCTCGTCGGAATCATGGCCGAGCAATGGCAGACCATCGGCATGGCCCGGCGGGCCCGCGGCGTGGGCTCGAGCGGCAACCCCTATCAGCGGTTGCGCGCCACGCTGGGCCAGAGTTTCGGCCTGCTGGTGCAGGCGATCCGGAGCGCCTCGCGGCTCGCGGTGACGATGGAGGCCCGCGGGTTCGGCGGTGCCGCCCGGACCTGGGCGCGGCCCTCCACGTTCAGCGGACTCGATGCCTGGGTGCTGCTGGGCGGGCTCGGCATCGCCGCCGCCGCCGTCGCCGCGGCCCTCGGCGCGGGCACCTGGAACCTCGTCTTCCTCACCCGCCAGTAGACCGGCGCCGCCGGCCGGGCAGCCCGGGCAGCCCGGCGGGGCGGGGCGGGAGTTCCGGCGGGCGGCCCGGTAGTTCCGGCGGGCGGCCCGGTAGTTCCGGCGGCCTGCCGGTTATCGCATGGCGTGGGTATCCGTGTGAGATTGGCGCCATTCCGGCCGGAATTGCCGTGGTTTATAAATCATGCGTGATATTTTCGGGAGCATGACTCAACCGACTGCTGAACACGTAGGCATCCTGCTCCGCGAGGCGCGCGGCGCCAAGGGCTGGACCCAGGGGCAACTCGCCGCCGAGCTGGGCACCAGCCAGAGCGCCATCGCCCGGATGGAACAGGGCAAGCAGAACCTGAGCCTGAAGATGATCCAGCGCCTGGAGGCGATCGTCGGGCACAGCATCGTCAAGGTGGGCCGGCCCCAGATGACCCACCTGCGCGTCGAGGGCGGCCGCACCCTCGCCGGCGCGGTGGACGTCAACAGCAGCAAGAATGCCGGCGTCGCGCTGTTGTGCGCCAGCCTCATCAACCGCGGCACCACCACGCTGCGCAGGCTTGCCCGGATCGAGGAAGTCAACCGGATCGTGGAGGTGCTGACCAGCATCGGCGTCGAGTGCACCTGGCTCAACGCGAACGACCTCCAGATCCGCCGCCCCGCCGTCCTGGACCTGGCCTCCATGGATGTGGAGGCGGCCCGAAGGACCCGCAGCGTCATCATGCTCCTGGGCCCGCTGCTGGACGAGGCCGACACCTACCGGCTGCCCTACGCCGGCGGCTGCGACCTCGGCACCCGCACCGTGCAGCCGCATATGCAGGCACTGCGCCAGTTCGGCCTTAGCGTGGAGGCGAAGTCCGGGTTCTACGCGGTGCAGGCGCCGCCGTCGGACGGTCACGACCGCTCCTTCGTGCTCAGCGAACGCGGCGACACCGTCACCGAGAATGCCATCATGGCCGCAGCCCACCGCCGTGGCACCACCATCATCCGCAATGCCAGCCCGAACTACATGGTGCAGGACCTGTGCTTCTACCTGCAGATGCTCGGCGTGGACATCGCCGGGGTTGGCACCACCACGCTGAAGATCACCGGCCGCCCGTCGATCGACGCCGACATCGAATACTTCCCGTCCGAGGACCCCATCGAGGCGATGAGCCTCATCACCGCCGGCATTGTGACGAACTCGGAAGTCACCATCCGCCGCGTCCCGATCGAGTTCATGGAAATCGAACTCGCCACGCTCGAGCAGATGGGCCAGCGGCTCGAGGTTTCCGGGGAGTACTTTGCCCGCAACGGCCGCACCCGCCTGGTGGACGTCACCACCAAGCCTTCGGAGCTGCGGGCGCCGGAGGACAAGATCCACCCCATGCCCTTCCCCGGGCTGAACATCGACAACCTGCCCTTCTTCGCGGTGATCGCCGCCAACGCCCACGGCCAGACAATGATCCATGACTGGGTCTACGAGAACCGGGCCATCTACCTGACCGAGCTCAACAAGCTCGGCGCCCAGGTCCAGCTGCTCGATCCGCACCGCATTTACGTCAACGGGCCCAGCAAGTGGCGAGCGGCCGAGGTGGGCTGCCCGCCTGCCCTCCGCCCCGCCGCCTGCCTGCTGCTGGCCATGCTGGCGGCCCGTGGCGTCTCGGAGCTGCGGAACATCTATGTCATTGAACGCGGCTATGAGGACCTGGCTGAGCGGCTGAACACCATCGGGGCGAAGATCGAGTATTTCCAGGACTGAGCCCCGCGTTGGTGTGGGGCGTTTCGGCGGATCCTGACGCACAATAGATTCATGCGCACCTTCGGCGTGGAGGAAGAACTGCTGATAGTGGACCCCGAATCGGGGATGCTGCTTGCCCTCGCTGACCTCATGCTGCCGAGTCTGGTGCCGCCGCAACAGGAAGCCGCCAGGGTTCTCCCGGCACAGAAACCGGTCCACGAAGGCGCCGACTTCAGCTACGAGCTCAAGCTCGAACAGATCGAGACCCAGACGCATCCGTGCCTGGAATACACGGAACTGCTCCGGCAGCTCAGGCGTGGCCGGTCCCTTGCGGACCAGGCCGCCCGGGCCCACGGCGGCCGGGTCGCGGCCCTGGCCACGTCGCCCCAAGGCTCAGCCACCCACCTGACGCCGAATCCGCGCTATATGACCATGCAGCAGCGCTTCGGGCTCACCGTCCGGAACCAGCTGACCTGCGGCCTCCACGTCCACACCTTTGTGGAGTCTCCGGAGGAGGGCGTGGCGGTAATGGACCGGATCCGCGACAAGCTGGCCGTGCTGATAGCACTCAGCGCGAATTCCCCCTACTGGAACGGGGCCGAGACCGGATTCGAAAGCTACCGCACCCAGGCCTGGAACCGCTGGCCGGGCTCGGGTCCCACGATGATCTTCGGCAGCCTGCCCGTCTACCGCCGCGTGGTCACCCGGCTGGTCGAAAGCGGCGTCCTGATGGATGAGGGGATGGTCTATTTCGACGCGCGGCTGGCCCGGCAGCATCCCACCGTGGAGATCCGGGTCGCGGATGTCTGCCTGCGGGCCGAGGATGCTGCCCTGATTGCCGTACTGGTGCGCGCCCTCGTGGAGTCGGCCGCGCGGGAATGGAACGACGGCGTCGATCCCGCCCCGGTGCCCACGCTGCTGCTGCGCATGGCCGCCTGGCAGGCCAGCAATTGCGGACTGCGCGGGGAGCTCCTGGACTTCGGAACCTTCACCCCGGCCCCGGCCGCGGACGTGGTCAGGGCGCTCGTGGACTTCGTGGCCCCGGTGCTTGAGGAGCAGGGCGAGCTGGAACTGGCGCGCGAGGGCGTCGAGCGGATTCTGGCAGAGGGTACCGGTTCGCAGCTGCAGCGCGGCCCGTTCCGGGCCGGCGGCCTGCCCGCCGTCGTCGAGCGGGCCATCGAACTGACCACCCAGGGGCCCGTCGCCGAGGGGCCGGCAGACAATCGTTCGGCCCTGGGCCGGTTGCGCCCGGCCTGACCGGGAGCCCGCAACAGTTGCGGGTGCGGGATGCCAAAAGAAAAAAGGCCGAAGAGGCGCCGCATTTATTGCCGAATGCTGATAGGGAATCACGGTTGTTTAATGATTGCCGCCCAGCCCTTTTCAGTTAACCGTTCCGGGCAAGGGCGGCACGCCCCCGTTCGCCTTGCGAAAGCCGGAGCCGGGTAGTCGAAACAAGAAATATGAGTACTACCCGTGACCGCCTTTAATTCCATTCACTGAGGTTCGGGTATTGCCTACTCGGGCGCCCTGATAGGCCCCTCGCCTTTACTGGAAGAGCAAGTTCAAGGTTTTCCGAAGGTTTCCCAGAAGGTCTCACAATGTCACGTAACACGCCGGGGGGCGGTTGTGCTGTGCCACGTATGCGCTGGTCAACGTCCTGCAATGCTCGCACGGCCCGCAGCGGCTGCACCTTTCACCGACGCGGCACCCTGCCAAGGGTGCCGCAAGCAGATTCAGAAAATTGCCCCTCCCACTTCCCAAAGCCAGGTTCGCTTATGCGCCCGGCCCTGAAGATCAAATCCGGCCCGGCACTGGGGTGCCGAACAACATAGGAATTGAATTCACATGGTCTCGATTTATGTCTTGCTCATCGTTTTCCTGATTACTTTTGTGGCCGCCGCCGCCCTTGGCCGGTCCTGGTTCCACCGCCGCCTGCGCCGTCCCGAACTGCTCCGCAGGATTTGCCTTCTTGCCGGCTCAACGCTGCTGGTGGCAAATCTTGCCAGCGTTTTCCTCGATGCGCCCGAGTTGTGGCGGACTGCCGACCTCACGCTCACCCTTGGCGGGCTCGCGTCCCTGGGCGTTGCTTTGACGGCCCTGCGCACCGGGAGAGCCCCGGCCCGCCAGCCGCGCAGAGTTCTGGCCATCGGCGCCCACCCCGACGACCTTGAACTTGCCTGCGGCGGTACCCTGGCGAAGTTCGTAGACTCCGGACACGAGGTGCAGGGGCTCGTCATGAGCGATGGCACCCGTGGAGGGGATCCCCTGGAGCGCTCCCTCGACGCGCGGCGCGGCGCGGCGTTCATGGGCCTCACCGGAATGACCCTTTACAACTTCACAGACACGGACCTGTTCCGGCACAGCCAGGAAATGGTGGGTGTCATTGAAGCCGCCATCGCCCGCTACAACCCGGACATCATCCTCACGCATTCCAACCACGACCAGCACCAGGACCATCAGGCCGTCCACATGGCGACGCTGCGGGCCGCCCGCCAGCACCACTCAATCCTCTGCTATGAAAGCCCGTCGGCAACGCGGGACTTCAGCCCGAGCGTCTTCATTGACATCGACGACTACCTTGACGCCAAGGTCCAGGCCGTGAGGATGCACAGCGACCAGCTCGCCAAGCCGTACATGACGCCCGAGCGGGTCCGCGGCATCGCCTCGTTCCGCGGCGGGCAGGCGCGGCGCCGGGTCGCCGAAGCCTACGAACCCGTCCGTCTCCGGAGCACGGAAATGGAAAAGCTGTGATGCCCCGCGTGCTGGTCACCGGCGCCGGAGGCCCCGCGGGCCGCGCCGTAGCTGCCCAGCTGAAGTCCCGTGGCGTTCCCGTCCTGGGCACGGACATCCGCGAACTGCCCGCCGGGGCGGGCCTCACCGTCGTCCCGGTGCCGCCGGCCTCGGACCCGGACATGGTCTCGGCTCTGCGCCGGCTTGTCGTCCAGGAGGGCATCAACCTGGTCATCCCCACGGTGAGTGAGGAACTCCCGCAGCTTGCGGGGTACCGTGCCGCCTTCGGGACCGACGTCCGGGTCATCATCGGCGATCCCGGTCCGGTGGCTCTCGCCAACGACAAGCTCTTCACGGCCTGGCAGCTGCAGACCGCCGGGGTCCCCGTGCCGAGATTCGGCGTGCCCAGGGACTTCGCCAATGCCGGTGCCGCCATGGCCGCGCTCGGCGGCCCCATAGTTCTCAAGCCGCGGGTCTCCCGCGGCGGACGCGGCGTGATGGTCATCGACGGCAGCAAACAGGTGGACTGGCACCGCCTGCCGGAAGGACTGATTGTCCAGGAGTTCATCCCGGGCACCGAATACGGCCCGATGGTCTTCGGCACCCCGGCGCACAACGGGGCCGCGCCGTTCGTCGTCGTCGTGGAGAAGACCGAACTGGCGCAGGGCAACGTGGGCAACGCCGTGAGCACCCGCCGCGCCGAAGCCGGCGAGGCCATGGACGTCGGAAATCTGGCGATGGCGGCCGTCCGCTCGCTGGGCCTCACGGGCCCGGTCGACGTCGACGTCCGCCGGCGTGCCGACGGGACCCCGGTGGTCCTTGAAGTGAACGCACGGTTCGGCGCGAACAACGGGCAGGCCCCGGAACTGCTCGACGCCGTGCTGGCGTCGTTTGCCCTTCCCTCCTTCAACCCGGCCTCTTTCCGGCAAAGCACAGGAGCGTACGCCCATGTCCTGGTTTAGTTCCGCCTCCGCATCAGCCGTCCCCGGGGCCGAGTACCTCCTGCTCCTCATCGGCCTGCCGATTCTGGTGTTCGGGCTCGTGAAGCTGCTCGTGCTGCCGCTGTCCGTCTGGTTTGAACTCCGTGCGGGGCGCCGCCGCCGCCGCGCAACGCCCACCCTGCTGGATGAGCGGCCCAGCGTGTCGATCATCGTCCCGGCTTTCAACGAGGCGACCGTCATCGAAAACTGCGTCCGCTCCATTCAGCTCACCCTGTACGAGCGGTACGAGGTGGTGCTCGTGGATGACGGCTCCACTGACAACACGGCCGGGCTGATGCGCGCGCTCGCCGCGACGGATCCCCGGATCACGGTCCTGACCCAGGCCAATGCCGGCAAGGGGGCGGCCCTGAACCTGGGCATCCGCCACGCCACGGGCGAGGTCCTCATGTTTGTCGACGCTGACGGGATCTTCTCCCAGAACACCGTCAAGCGGATGCTCCAGGGTTTCACTGACCAGCGCACCGGGGCCGTGTGCGGCGACGACAGGCCGGTAAACCTGGACCGGGTCCAGACCCGGATGCTGGCCTTCATCAGCCATGTCGGCACCGGGATGGTCAGGCGCGCCCTGACCATGATCGGCTGCCTCCCGATCGTCTCCGGCAACATTGGGGCGTTCCCCCGCCGGATCCTGGAGGAGATCGGGCCGTTCCGCGAAGACACGGTAGGCGAGGACCTGGAACTCACCTGGCGGGTGCACAAGGCAGGCTACCGGGTGGTCTTCGCCCCGCGCGCGCTGGTCTATGCCGAGTCGCCGTCAACGGTCCGGGCGCTCTGGCGCCAGCGCGTCCGCTGGGCCCGCGGGCTGCTGCAGACCATGGGTGTGCACAAGCGCATGATCGGCAACCTCCGGCACGGACAGTTCGGCGCGTACCTGCTGTTCAACACCATCACCATGGTGGTGCTCCCGGTGCTCCAGATCCTGGTACTCGTGGATCTGGTCTTCCTCACGGCGCTGGGCCGCAGTCCGTTCGGCGCGGACGTCTGGGCAATCCTTGGCTGGGTGGGCCTGTTCATCACGTTGCTGCTCACGGTGTTTGCCCTGGCCATGAACAGGGCGTGGAAGGACCTGCGGCACGCCTGGGCGCTCCCGCTCATCCCGCTCTATTCCGTGTTTACGAGCCTGACCATGGTGGCCGCGCTGGTGCAGGAACTCCGCGGCAAGGAGGCGCACTGGAACAAGCTGACGCGGACCGGTGTGGTCAGCGTCACCGCCCCGGCGGTGCGCCCGGACGTCAGCGTTTGAGGCGCAGACCGGCTGCCTTCCCTGCCCTCGTGCTCCTGTCGGTGCTGGCCCTTGCTGCCACTGGGTGCGGCGGGCCGCAGGGGCCCACGGCGCCCGCCGCGGAGCGCACTGTCGGCGTCGGCTACGAAACTGTGGTCGACGCCGCCTCGACGCTGCCGGAACTGGCCAGACGGCTCGATGAGGTCAACGCCAACAGCGTCACCATCAGCGTGGGGCGGCTGGACTGGACGGCGTTCCCTTGGGACGCCCACCCCGAGGTGGAGGCCGTCCCGGGCCGTGACCACGTGGCCGAAGCGGTCAAGGCACTGGGGACCGGCGGTGATGGCAGGAAACGCAGGATCACACTGACCATCGACCTGCTGATCCCCGGCTGGATCCGTACCAACCCGGGCCTGGCCGGCATCAACTTCGACGGCACCCGCTCCACGGAGTTCGCCAGCGTCAGCGCACTCACGACGGGACCCGTCGGGGAGCGGCTGGTCGACTTGGTGGCCGAGGTGACCAGGCGGTACCAGCCGGACGCCGTGGCCTTGACGGAACTGATGTTCGATAACAACACCTACGGCGGCGACGACCGCGATTCCTACCGGCTGGCCAGCGGCGGGACGGATTGGCCGCGGCTCGCGAACGGGGACATCGACGTCGAACACCCGAGCCTTGGGGCCTGGCGGTCGAAGGGGGTGGCGGCCATCGTGGCCAAGGCGGCGGCGGCCGCCCACGCGAACGGTGCCACGCTCGACATGGACGTCCGGGCGCCGTGGGACGATCCCGCCGGCGACCGGCCGGAGAGCGGCCATGACTACGGGCTGCTCGCCGCGGCCGCGGACCGGCTGGTCTTGTGGGACTACTTCGGGCTCAACGACGCCGCTCCCGCCTATTCCGCCGAGCTGGCCGCGGCCATGGCGAAGCGGTCCGGGAAGTTCGCCATCTCGGTCGGGATGTGGGCCAAGGACGGGCGCATCTCGGCCGCGGACCTGGCGGCCGGGCTGGAGGCGTCTGTCTCCGGCGGGGCGGCCGCCGTCGCCGTCACACCGTCCAGCATGCTCGACGACGACGCCTGGCGGGCGCTCAAGGCGGCCTGGGCCTGAGCGGCCATGGCCCTGGACCTGCTTTGAGCGCCTGGACCTGTTTAAGTGTTTAGACCTGCTTGAGCGCCTGGCCGAGGTCGCGGATCAGGTCCTCCACATCCTCCAGGCCCACCGACAGCCGGACCACGCCGTCGCTGAGCCCGATCGCCGCGCGGCCTTCCGGGCCCATCGCGCGGTGCGTGGTGGTGGCCGGGTGCGTGATGAGCGTTTTGGCATCGCCCAGGTTGTTGGAGATGTCGATGATCCGCAGCGCGTCCAGGAGTGCGAACGCGGCCTGCTTCGCCGTGCGCCCGGGGGAGGGCTGCAGTTCCAGGGTGAGCACGGTCCCGCCGGCCTTCATCTGCTGCACTGCGAGCGGGTACTGCGGGTGGGACGGCAGCAGCGGGTACTTTACACAGCCGACCGCAGGCTGTCCCTCGAGCCATTCGGCCAGCCGCAGTGCGGAGGCCGAGGAATGGTTGACGCGCAGGGCCATGGTCTCCAGGCCCTTGGTGAGCACCCAGGCGTTGAACGCCGAAAGCGCCGGACCGGTGTGCCGCATGAGCTGCTTGACGGGCCCGTCGATGAATTCCTTGGTGCCCAGGATGGCCCCGCCCAGGACGCGGCCCTGGCCGTCGATGTGCTTGGTGCCGGAGTAGACCACCACGTCCGCGCCGAGGTCGCCGCAGCGCTGGAGCAGCGGGGTGGCGAAGACGTTGTCAACCACCACCGTGGCGCCGGCCGCGTGCGCCAGTTTGCTCACGGCGGCGATGTCCACGATTTCCTGCATCGGGTTCGACGGCGACTCGAAGAACACCGCCGTGGTCGGCTCGGACAGCGCGGATTTCCACTGCTCCAGGTCCGGGCCGTCCACGAAGACCGTCTCGACACCCCAGCGCGGCAGGATTTCGTTGAGGATCACGAAGCACGAGCCGAACAGCGAGCGGGCCGCGACCACCCGGTCGCCGGCCGCCAACAGCGCGCCCAGGGCGGTGAAGACGGCGGACATGCCGGACGCCGTCGCGAAACACGCCTCCGTTCCCTCGAGCAGCCGGAGCCGCTCCTGGAAGGTGGCGACGGAGGGGTTGCCGTAGCGGGAGTAGACGAAGCGCTCGTCCTCACCGGTGAAGGCGCGCTCGGCGGCAGCCGCGGACTCGTAGACGAATCCTGAGTTGAGGAAGATCGGCTCGGTGGTTTCCTGGAAGCCGGTGCGGTCAAGGCCGCCACGGACGGCCTGGGTGTCGGCCGCCCAGCCGGCGGCGTCGGGATTGAAAGTCACTTAGATCTTTCCGAGGTTGGTGGGCAGGCCGCGGTTCTTCCAGCCATTGACGGTGCGTTCGCCAAAGCGGTCGGTCTCGCCTTCGAAGCCCTCAAGGACGTTGTACGAGGTGTAGCCGGCGGCCGTCGCGGCCGTCGCGGCCGCGATCGACCGGGCCCCGGAACGGCAAAGGAACACCAGTTCGACGGCGGTGTCCTCCGGCGCCTGCTGCCTTAGCTGTTCCACGAAGTGCGGGTTCGGCGTGCCGCCGGCGAGGTTCCACTGGATGAAGAGCGGATCGTTGCGGCTCTCGCCCGCGGCCGCGGTGTCCGGGATGCCGATGTGGGCCCATTCGCCCTCGGTCCGGACATCCACCAGGATGGCTCCGGCCTCCAGCTTGGCCCACGCCTCCTGCGGGCTGAGGTCTCCGGCGTAGCTCATGCGTGGCCCGCGAAGGCCCCGTCGGCGCCAAATTCGTCGGCGTCGAGCTCATCAACCGCATTGGCCACGGCGGCGTCCGCACTGGCAATCGCGGCCGGCAGGACCAGCGCCTGCGCCACGATCACGGTGCTTCCGTTGAAGCTGGCGGCGGGGCTTCCATGCAGCACGTAGCCCTCGGCCAGGGCGGCTGACACCCGCTCGCAAAAGGCGCGGTCATCCGCCCCGGTGAACAGGCGGTAGGCCAGCCTCTCCTCGCCCCCGGGTGCGGTACCGGGTGCTGTGCCGGGTGCGGCTGTTGTGGGTATTGACGTGTCGGTCACGACGGATCTCCTCTTTCACGCTTGCAGCTCGAATTCTCGATTGCCGAGTATTCACCTGAGGCACCCCGCCGCGAAAGGGAGGGTTGCCGACCGGCCAGTCAGGGCTTGGCACCGGTTCTCATTACTCCCCAAAAACGTAACACCTGCGACGCCGGCCCGCACCGCCGCCGTCGTCATGTTCCGTAACCGGACCGCGGCCCGGGCGAGTAGTGGCGGGCTCCAGTTTCGGGTACAGCCCACTCGTGTCTGCCGGGACGTTTCGCCGTTTACTGGGGGGATTAGGTCCGACGAGTCGGCCGGAGCTGCAGGTGATTCGAGCAATGTGTGAATCAAGCAGTCCCGGAATCGACCCGTCTGTCCATCAACAAGCTGTCTGGGAATCGGTGGCTGGAACGGTCGGAGCCGCAGCCGCGGTCCGGCCGGTGACGGCGGAATGGAGCAATCGTGGGCCCGCGCATACTCGTTACCGGGATTACAAGCGCCGCCGGACGGGCCGTCGCGGCCCAGCTCGAAGCCCGGGGCCTCCCGTACCTCGGCTCCGACGCCCGTGCCGACACCCGCCAGGCCGGGGAGGCTCCCGCCGCCGCGGTCAGGCTCCTGCCGGCGACGAACCCGGACATGGTCCTGGACCTGCGCCGGGTGGTGGACCGCGAAGCCATCAACGTCATCATTCCGACCCTCACCGTGGAACTCCCGGTCCTGGCCGCGGCCCGCGCCGGATTCGCCCAGGACGTGCGGATCATCGTGGCCGACCCCGCCGCGGTGGCCCTCGCCAACGACCACCTGTTCACCACCTGGGCGCTGCAAGCCGCCGGCATCCCGGTGCCCCGGTTCGCGGTTCCGGGCGACCTCGCCGCCGCGCCGGCTTCCCTCGCCGGCCTCAGCGGCCCCGTGGTGGTCAAGCCGCGGGTCTTCAAAGGCTCCCATGGTATCCACCTGCTGGCCGGAACCGACTCCGTTAGCTGGAAGAACATGCCGGCGGGGCAACTGGTCCAGGAATTTATCCCGGGCGCCGACTATGTGTGCCTGGTGTTCGGCACCCCGGCACGCAACGCGATGGCGCCGGTGGCGGTGGTCCTCGAGAAGACCAGGACTCCGTATGGACGCGCCGGCAGCGACGAGGTCAGCCGCAGGGTGCCGGCGAACCAGGCCGGGGATGTGCGCAAGCTGGGCCTGGCCGCCGTCCGCACGCTCGGGCTGACCGGGCCGGTCCAGGTCCAGATCCGCCGCCGCACCGACGGAACGCCCGTGGTGCTGGGTGTCTGCGCGACCCTGGGGGAGAACAGCACCTGGGCCCCGGAAATGCTCGACGCCGTGCTCGCAACGTTCATGCTCCCGGCGTTCAACCCGGCCTCGTTCCGCCTGTGCCCGGCAGTGCCCGCGGACGCCCTGGGGTGAGCGCAACACCAACGCGGGGTCACTTACGGCCCATCCGGGGACATGGGATGGGCCGTAACTGACCCCGCGTTGCTATTCGATGGTCGCGAAGAGGGCGTTGAGTTCGGCCGTGAGCTGGCGCCGCAGTTCCGGGGTGCCGATTTCCTGCCCGTCGATGTGGTTCACCGGGGCCAGGAGCCGGATGCTGGAGATCAGCCAGACCGCGTCGGCGTCCAGCAGGTCCTTCGGCTCCAGCGGGCCGTAACCCAGCTCCCAGCCGGCGGCCTTGGCGGCGGTGAACAGGGCGCCCTGTGACGTGCCGGGCAGGATGCCGCTGTCCAGCTGGGGCGTGATGAGCCGCCGGATGGTGCGGACGCCGCCGGCGCCGTCGTCCGAGGTTTCCAGGTGGGCCAGCAGAACGGTCGACGTCGGACCTTCCAGCACCCGGCCGTCCGCGGACGTGAAGATGACGTCGTCGGCGCCCTGCCGGTGGGCGTAGCGCAGCGCCGCCATGTTCACGGCGTAGGAAAGGGTCTTGGCGCCGAGCAGGAGCCACGGGGCGCGCTCGCCGACTTCACTGTCGTAGCCGCGGTCGAGCAGGATGACGTCGATCCCGGTCTCGCGCTGCCGCCGTCCCGCGGCCGCCGGGGCGGAGGCCTGGACCCAGCATGTGGGGGCAGCCGCGCCCTCCGGCCCGCGGGTGACAATCAGCTTCACCACCACCTCGTCCTGCTCCGCGCCGCCCGTTGCAGCCGCGGCGGGTTCCTGCCCCCGGAACTCGCGGATGGCGGTTTCCACCGCCCGCCGCCATGCGTCCTCGGCGGGGATGTCCAGCTCCAGAAGCCGGGCAGAGCCGGCCAGCCGGGTCAGGTGTGCCTGGATCTTGCGGGGCCGGCCGCCGACGGCCAGGAGGGATTCGAAAACACCGTCGCCGCGGGTGGCGCCCAGGTCCGTGGCCATCAGCTGCGGCTGCGACGCGTCGGCAACGCGGCCGCCGTCGAACGCCGGGTCGAGGAAGACCAGAACGGTCGCGGGCGCGGGAACAGGGGCAGGAGTGGTCATGGCTAAAGCTTAGTCTCGGTGGTCCCGGGATAGGATTTGGTCACTGCCCGTTCGGAACTGTTCCGCGTGGCTTGTACGTTGAGGGGTTCGCCTGTGTTTTGGCCATTTCCGCTGGCGGAGACTTTACCGTCCTGGGCGATTCTGATTTTGACCGTGATCGACTTCGCCATCCGAGTGCTGGCACTGGGCATCATCCCCGGAAACCGGCGGCCCACCACCGCGATGGCCTGGCTGCTGGGCATCTTCATCGTGCCGACCATCGGCCTGCTCCTGTTCCTGCTGTTCGGCAACTTCCGGCTCTCCCGCAAGCGCCGCGCGCAGCAGGACGCGGTCAATACCCGAGTGCGCGCCGGGACCTCAGAACTGGCGATGCTGGAAAGCCGCTACGCCGGACCCGAATGGGTGGCTTCCGCCGCGGAACTGAACAAGACGCTGGGCTCGCTGCCGATGGTGGACGGTAACCAAGTGGAGCTGCTGCCCGGCTACCCCGACTCCATTAAGGCGATGGCCGAGGCGGTCCGCGGCGCAAAGTCCTTCGTCAACGCCGAGTTCTACATCATGAGCTCGGACCACGTCACGGACGATCTGCTGACTGCGCTGGAAGAGGCCGCCGAGCGCGGCGTCGAGGTCCGTGTCCTGTTCGATCACCTTGGCACGCTTCGCATCAAGGGCTATCGCAAGCTGATCGCCCGGCTCAAGGCCAGCAAGATCCGCTGGCGGCCCATGCTGCCGCTCAACCCGCTGCAGGGGCAGTGGCGCCGACCGGACCTGCGCAACCACCGCAAGATCATGGTGATCGACGGCGAGATCGCCTTCACCGGATCGCAGAACCTGATCGAGCCCTCCTACAACAACCCCAAGCACCGCAAGATCGGCCGCGAATGGGTCGAGCTGATGGCCTGCCTGCGTGGACCGATCGTCACCACGCTCAACGTCGTCTTCGCCACGGACTGGCTCAGCGAGACCGACGAATCCATTGAGGAACAGCTCGCGCACCGGCCCGAACTGCACGCCGGCAACATCACCGCCCAGGTGGTGCCCAGCGGCCCCGGCTTCATCACCGAAAACAATCTGCGGCTCTTCAACACGCTGATTTACTCGGCTCAGCGCAAGATCTCGATCTGCAGCCCGTACTTCGTCCCTGATGACTCGCTGCTGTATGCGGTGACGACGGCGGCGCAGCGCGGCGTCGACGTCGAACTCTTCGTCTCGGAAAAAGGCGACCAGTTCCTGGTCCACCACGCCCAGCAGTCCTACTATGAGGCGCTGCTTGAAGCCGGGGTGCGGATCTACCTCTACAAGGCCCCCTTCGTGCTGCACGCCAAGCACTTCACGATCGACGACGACGTTGCCGTGCTGGGTTCCAGCAACATGGACATGCGCTCCTTCTCGCTGAACCTGGAGGTCTCGGTGATGCTCCTGGGGGAGGACATCGTGCGGCGGATCAGCGCCGTGGAGGACACCTACCGGGGCATTTCGCGCGAACTTACGCTCGAGGACTGGATGAAACGTCCGATGGGCGTCAAATACGTGGACAACGTCGCGCGGCTGACGGCCACCCTGCAGTAGCCGGGGGCCGGCGGGACAGCCGACTCAGCCCGTGGGAAACCCGGCGCCGAGCGTCGAGAGGACGCCGAACGCTTTGGTCCGGATTTCGTCGTACTCCTCCTGCGGGGTCGAGTCGGCGGTGACAGCGCCGCCGACGCCGAGACTCAGTTCCGCGGCACCCTCGCCGAGGGCGCTGACCACGAGGGTCCGGATTGCCACGGCGAGGTCGGCGGCCCCGTTCAGGGAGAAGTAGCCGATCGCCCCGGAGTACACGCCGCGCGGCGCGGCCTCCAGCCGGTCCAGGATGGCCATGGTGCTGACCTTCGGGGCGCCGGTCATCGAACCCGCGGGGAAGCAGGCCGCAACCGCCTCGGCCCGCGGCATCCCGGGCCGCAGCCGGGCATCGATGGTGCTCACCATCTGGTGCACGGTGGCGTAGCTCTCGATCGCGCACAGCCGGCTGACGGCCACCGAACCCGGGACGGCGAAATGGCTCAAGTCGTTGCGCAACAGGTCCACGATCATGATGTTTTCCGCCCGGTCCTTGGCCGAAGACTCCAGCTCCTGGCGCAGGGCGGCATCCGTGCCTGGATCTGTGTCCCGGCGGCGCGTGCCCTTGATCGGCTCGGCCCGCATCCTGCCGTCCGCGGCAATCTGCAGGAACCGCTCCGGGGACGTGCTCGCCACGGCGAGCCCGCCGAACCGCAGGAAGCTGGCGAACGGGGCCGGGTTCCGGCGCCGCAGGTCCAGGTAGGCCGGCCACGGATCCACGCCGTGAGGCCCCGCGGGCGAGGCAGCCGTGAGCACCGTGGTCAGGCAGACCTCGTAGGTGTTTCCTTCCGCGATCTCCCGCTGGGCCTCGGTGACCTTCGCCTTGTAGCCGGCTTCCGTGTCACGGGCGGCGAAGCGCGGGGCGGTGGTTTGCGGGGCGCTGACACGCTGGGCCGGGGAGGCATGAGCGGCCGCTTGCGCCGACGCGGCCGCGGTGACGGCCGTACGTGCCGTCTGAAGCCAGTCCCCGGCGTCGGGTGCGTCCAGGGTCAGCAGCCAGGCAGTGCCCTCGGCGTGGTCAAGGACCACGGCACGGCCGGCGAAGATCAGGCAGGCGTCCGGGGTGGCGGCCGTGACGTCGTTCCCGCCGGTTTCGCGCTTGAGCTCGTAGCCGAGGTACCCGAGCCAGCCCAGGGTGAACTCGCACGGGTAGGCCTCGGGTGCGCGGAGCGCGCGGCGGCCCCACACGCCGTCGAGCCAGCGGAAGAACGGGCCATCGGTGGTCACGGTGGCCTGGCCCGTGCTGACGCGGGTCCGTCCGGAACTGTGCCGGACGGCCTGGCCGAAGCGGCCGCCGTCGTCGGCCAGAATGCTGAAGCGGCTCCGCTCCGCGGCCTCCGGGGCCAGTCCTGCCGGGTCCAGGGAGGAGTCGAGCCACACGGCGTTGGGTGAACCGCCAAAGAGCGACGCAAACAGCTGCCCGGCTTCGGGCCGGGCCTCGATCCGTTCTGCCAGCAACTGCAGCCCGCGCCGGGCGGCGAGTTCGGGCAGCAGGGCAGGGGCGACGGCGGGAAGGTACTGAAGGGCCTGCAGGACGTCGTCCGGGGCGGTGCCGTCCGCCAGGTTGAGCACGTGCAGATCCGCGCGGGCCGGGACGTCATCGGCCGCCAGCCACTCCGCTTCCTGGGCCGCCCATTGATCCCAGAAGGGCTCGTAGGTCTCGCCGTCCCGGGCCAGCGCCCGGGCCCGGCGGTCCGCGTCGGAGGAGTCCGCCCAGATCACGGCGTCCAGCAGGGGCACTGCGGCCGCCGCGGCGGCACCGACGCCCTCCACCAGGACGATTTCGGCCGGGCGTGTGGTGCGGGTCTCGCCGTCGTAGTGCCGTGCCCAGTCCCAGCTGACCCATTCCGCGTTCTCCCCGCGCCGCAAGGGCGAAAGCACGGTGGTGACGTAGCGTTCGATCCCCGCCGCCAGCCCGTTCCAGCCGGGATAGATGTCCTCGAGGTGGAAGAGCGAGACCTTGTGGTGCTCCCTCAACCGCGCCGCCAGTTCGATGGCCAGGGTGGTCTTGCCGGAGCCGGAGCGCCCGTCGATTGCGATGATGACGGGTGCGGGGCTCATGAAATAGAGCGTACCGGCTGCTGTGCATTGGGTTGATCACTGCCGTGATGTTGCCCGTCCTGCCGCTCAAGCTCGATGCGTACGTGCTGCACAATCCCCGGAAGGGAGGCCCGGATGAGGTTCCAGGTGGTGTCGAAGTCGGTGTGGCCGCCGTACCACGGGTCCTCGATGCCCTGCTCCAGCGGGTCCTTGTCCGCCACGGCGGGGTCGAAGCTGCGGAGCATGCGGATCTTTGCCAGCGAGACCCGGTCCGGTGCTGCCTGCCGGAGCCAGCCGTAGTGGTCGACGTCGAGGGCCAGGATCAGATCCCGGCTCGCGAACCATTCGGGCCGCCATTCGCGCGCCACGTGGCGGTCCGAAGCGATGTTCTGCGCCGTGAGTTTGCGCGCTGCCCGGGGATCGATGGGCCGGCCGGCCTCATACGCGGTGGTGCCGGCGGAATCGACCACGGCCCCCGTGAGGCGCTCGGCCCGGAATGCCTCCGCCAGCATAAGTTCCGCCATCGGGGACCGGCAGATGTTTCCGGTGCAGACCGCGATGATCCGGTACTGGCTCGACATTGAGGTCATAGCTAAGCATGAACGATCCCGGGCCTCTTGGCTAGCTGGCCCCCGCGAAGTATTACAAAAAATGTCAACTGACTTTTAGTTTTTGTCATGCCCGGGCCCGGGTGCGGCCGGCTCCAGCCCGAGGTGCCGGACCAGCGCGTCGAGGACCGGCAGCTGGCCCTTGACCAGCCTGGACCGGGCTGCGGGCTCGGCGGTCCATTCCGCGCGGTCGATCTCGGGGAAGCTGCCGATCGTGCCGGATCCCCTCGGCCACTCCAGCTCGAAGGTGTTGCTCACGATGCGTTCGGGCCGGAAGTCCGCTTCCGCCGTGAAGACCGTGATGATCTTGCCGGAGGGCTGGCGGAAGTCGCCAAGCCGGTGGTAGTCGGCGGCGGGTGCCGGTGTGCCGATTTCCTCCGTGAACTCGCGGTGCGCGGCCGCCAGGGGGTCCTCGTCGGCGAGGTATTCCCCCTTGGGGATGGACCAGCCGCGGGAGTCCTTGCGGGCCCAGAACGGTCCGCCCATGTGGGCTATCCAGAGCTCAAGCTGCGGTGTGCTGCCGGATGGCGGCGCCCCGCCGGGCGGTGATGCACCCCTTAGCCGGTACAGCAGAAGGCCGGCGCTGCGAACGGTCATGGCTCCCTCCTGCCCCAAGGGTATTCCCGCGGCGCTTGAGCGGCCGCGATCAGGCTGCCGGTCCCCACAGCGCCTTGCGGAGCAACCCCTTGAGGGTTGCGATCTCCGGGGCGCTGAGGCCGGCCAGGGCGGCGGATTCCGCGTCACGCGCCGCGGCCTCGGCCCGCCGGAAGAGGGCTTCCCCCTCCGGGGTCGAGGAAACAATCTTGGCGCGCCGGTCCAGCTTCCCGGGCGCCCGGATCACCAGCCCGCGCTTCTCCAGCTCGTCGATCAGGGCGACAATCTGGCTCGGGTCCAGGCTGAGGAACTCGGCCATCTCCCGCTGGGTTGGTTCCAGCCCGCTGTTGGCCAGGGCCAGCACCGAATAGGAACGCTCCTTGAGATCGAACGCGGCCAGGGCGCGGTTGTTCAGGACCGACCCGCCGGCATGCAGCTTGGCCAGCAGGAAACCCGCGTCCAGGCTGATGGTTGCCGCCGTGAGCTTCTCCACAGGCTCGGTGCCCGGCTCGTCGTCAACTTCGGTCGCCATGCCCAACTCCAATAGTCCAAAAAATAAATCGTTGACTTTTTCAACTATCCATATTTTCATGGATACAGAACAGCATCCCACGCCGCGGGGCCGGATGCACAAGGCAGCTAGCAAAGGAGCGGCAATGAGCCTGTCAGGAAAAGTAGCAATCGTCACCGGAAGCGGACGGGGCCTCGGCCTGGCCTACGCCCGGGAACTGGCCCGCCATGGCGCCGCCGTCGTCGTCAACGATGTGGACGCCGAGGTCGCCGCCGACGCTGTCCGGACGATTCAGTCCGACGGCGGCCGCGCAGCCGCCGTCGTCGCCCCGGTGGGCAGCTCCGACGCCGCCAAGAAGCTCGTGCAGGCGGCCGTCACGGAGTTCGGCCGGCTGGACATCCTGGTCACCAACGCCGGCATCCTGCGGGACAAGAGCCTGCTGAAGATGACGGACGAGGACTTCGACGCCGTGATCAACGTCCACCTGCGCGGCACCTTCACCTGCGCCCGGGAGGCCTTCGGCTACTTCAAGGAGCACGGCATTCCCGGCCGCATCATCACCATCGGCTCCCCGACGGGCCAGCGCGGCAACTTCGGCCAGACCAACTACGCCGCCGCGAAGGCCGGAATCGTGGGCATGGTGCGCACCTGGGCGCTGGAAATGAAGAAAGCCGGCGTCACCGCCAACGCCGTCATTCCCGTGGCCGCCACCGCCATGACCAAGACCGTCCCGTACTTCCAGAAGGCCGTCGAGGCCGACGAGCGCGGCGAGACGATGCCGGCCTTCTTCCGCCACGACCTCGGGTTTGGCACGGCCGGCGACGTCGCCGGGCTGGTGGCCTTCCTGGCCTCCGACGCGGCCGCCGGCGTCACCGGCCAGGCAATCGGAGCGGGCGGTGACCGGCTGCAACTCTGGACCCACCCCGACGCCGCCGCCACCGAATACCGCGAGGGCGGCTGGGGCTACCAGGATCTCGTGGACAACTTCGGCGCGCTCTTCGGGGACAAGCTGCAAAGCGTCGGCGAGGACTTCCTGCCGCTGCCGGCGGAACTGCAGCCCGAACCGGCCGAGGTCCGCTGAGATGGCTGCCGAGCGCTACGAACCCGGCATCGACGCCGCCTCACTCGATGCGATCGACATGCACGTCCACCTCGAAGTGGACGGCCACGGCCACGAGTCCCTTCCGGCGGCCCTGACCGAGGCCTCCGCCAAGTACTTCAAGGCCGAGGACCGCAGCCCTTCGCTGGACCGGATCGCCGAGGTCTACCGCGAACTGAACATGGCCGCCGTCGTCTTCACCGTCGACGCCCGGACCCAGCTCAAGCACGAGCCCAACAGCATCCCGGACCTCATTGCCGGGGCGGCGCGGAACAACGACGTCCTGATCCCCTTCGGGAGCGTGGACCCCCGCACCGGCGCCGAGGCGATCCAGGGCGCCAAGTACCAGGCAATCGACCTCGGCGTGCGCGGGTTCAAGTTCCACCCGAGCCTGCAGGGCTTCGACCCCTCCAACGAGCAGTTCTACCCGCTCTGGGAAACCCTGCAGGAACTGCGCCTGCCGGCCATCTTCCACACGGGACAGAACGGCATGGGGGCCGGGCTCCCGGGCGGGTACGGCATCAAACTGGCCTACTCCAACCCGCTCCTGCTCGACGCCGTGGCCGCGGACTTCCCGGAGCTGCAAATCATCATGGCCCACCCCTCGGTGCCGTGGCAGGACGAGGCCAACTCGATCGCCACGCACAAGGCCAACGTGTTCATCGACCTCTCCGGCTGGTCCCCGAAGTACTTCCCGGAGTCCCTGGTCCGGATGGCCAACTCGGTCCTGCAGGACAAGGTCCTGTTCGGCACCGACTTCCCGCTCATCACCCCGCAGAAATGGCTGGGCGCCTTCGCGGACCTGCCGCTGAAGGACGAGGTCCGGCCCAAGATCCTCAAGCACAACGCCGTCCGCCTGCTCGGGCTCGGTGGCTGAGGTGTCCGTGGAAACCGCGCCCCAGACAACAGCCCAGGAGCGCCTCTACGGCGTCTGCGACTACTACGACGCCGAATCCCTCCTCACCGACGGGGAGCGGAAAGTGCTGGGGCGGCTGCGGGAGTTCCTGGACACCCAGGCCCGGCCGCTCCTGGCCGACTACTGGGAGCGCGGCGAGTTCCCGGACCAGCTCGCGCGGCCGCTGATCGATCTGGACCTCATGGAACCGGCGGAACTGACCGGCGCCCCGGGTGCGGGTCAGACACCGGCCCGGGGCATCTACCAGGGCTTCCGGATCTTCGAACTCGCCCGCACGGACGCCTCGCTGGCCACCTGGTACACGGCCCAGGCCGGGCTGTTCCGGACCGCCATCCGGGTCGGGGCCTCCGCGGAACAGCAGGCCGAATGGATGCCCAGGGTCATCGACTTCTCGCTCAAGGGCGTCTTCTCGCTGACCGAGCCGGAATCCGGCTCCGACATCGCCGGCGGACTCGCGACGACGGCCCGCAGGGAAAAGGGGCGTGAGACCGGCCCGGACGGCGACACCTGGGTCCTGGACGGCGCCAAGCGCTGGATCGGCGGCGCGGCAACGGCCGACGTCCTTGCCGTCTTCGCCCGCGACGTCGCCGACGGCCAGGTCAAGGCTTTCCTCGTGGACCGCGAGGCGGCCGGCGTGACTCTGGAGAAGATCCACGGCAAGACCGCGCTGCGGATGATGCAGAACGCCCACATCACCCTCAACGGCGTCCGCGTCCCCGAGGCCAGGCGGCTCCACAACGTGAACTCGTTCCGGGACGTGGCGGCGATGCTGCGGGCCATGCGCTCGGACGTCGCGTGGATCGCCGCCGGCATCGCGGCAGGAGCTTTCGAAGCCGCGCTGCGCTACGTCTCCGGGCGCCGGCAGTTCGGCCGCCCGCTCGCGTCCTTCCAGCTCGTCCAGGAAAAGCTCGCCCGGATGCTCGGCAACGTCACCTCGGCGCTGTCCCTGGTGGTCCGGCTGACCGAACAGCAGGAGAAGGGCATCTACCGGGACCAGGATTCGGCCCTGGCCAAGATGCAGACCTCCCTGCTGATGCGCGAGACCGTGGCGCTGGCCCGCGAAGTGGTGGGCGGCAACGGCATCACGCTCGCGGCCGACGTCGCACGGTTCCATGCCGATGCAGAGGCCGTCTACTCCTATGAGGGGACCCACGAGATCAATGCCCTGATCGTCGGCCGGGCACTCACCGGCCACAGCGCCTTCACCCACTGACGCTCTTTACCCGCTGACGCTCTTTACCCGCTGACGGTGTTCCGCCGTCGTCGTACAACCAAACCCAACCGCTCCAGGAGCCAAAGATGCCCAACCTCGTCGTCGACTTCGACAAACTCCTCACCCTCGCCGGCACCGACCTCGGCGTCACCGACTACCGTGAAATCACCCAGGAACAGATCAACAAGTTCGCCGACGCCACGGGCGACGACCAGTGGATCCACGTGGACCCGGAACGCGCCAAGGACGGCCCGTTCGGCGCCCCGATCGCCCACGGCTTCCTCACCCTCTCGCTCATCATCCCGTTCTGGGGCGAGCTGTTCGACGTCGACGGCGTCACCACCAAGGTCAACTACGGCCTCGATAAGGTCCGCTTCACCTCCCCCGTCAAGGTGGGTTCGCGCATCCGCATGCGGGCCACCATCGCGGAAGTCACCGAGGTCAAGGGCGGCGCCCAGATCAAGGTGGCCAACACGATCGAGATCGAAGGCCAGGAACGCCCGGCCGTCGTGGCCGAGTTCCTCGCCCGCTTCTACAAGTAAACCGCCACACCCCTTCACCATCCCCCCTCTGCCATAAGGAACAACGATGTCCCAAATTTCGCAGTTGCAGGCCATGGACGCGGGTACGCGTCGCCGTGAAGCACGGACCGTCATTGCCTCCAGCTATCTCGGCAGCACCATCGAGTACTACGACTTCCTGCTCTATGCCACGGCCGCCGCGGTGGTCTTTCCCAAGGTGTTCTTCTCCGGCGCGGACGAATGGGTGGGGGTGGTGGCCGCTTACGGGACGTTCGCCGCCGGCTACGTGGCACGGCCCCTCGGCGGCATCATCTTCGGCCACTTCGGCGACCGGCTGGGACGCAAGAACATGCTGATTGTCTCGATGCTGGTCATGGGCATCGCCTCCACCCTGATCGGACTGGTGCCCGGCGCCGCGGTGGCCGGAGCCTGGGGTGCCGTGATGCTCGTGATCCTCCGGGTCTGCCAGGGCATTGCCGTCGGAGGGGAGTGGGGCGGCGCCGCCCTCATGGCGCTGGAGCATTCGGAATCGGGCAAGCGCGGCTTCGCGGCTTCGTTCGTCAACGCCGGCGCCCCCACCGGCGCGGTGCTGGGCACCCTGGTGATGGGCGCGTTCGCGGCCCTGCCCAACGAGCAGTTCCTGGCCTGGGGCTGGCGCGTGCCGTTCCTGCTGTCCTTCGTCCTGCTGGGCATCGGCATGTTCGTCCGGCTCAAGGTCTCCGAAAGCCCCATCTTCAAGGCGGCACTGGAACAAGAGAAAGCCGAGCGGGAACAGGCCGAACGGGACAACACCCAGCGGACGGTGCCGGGCAGCGCGCCGGTGCGCCGCGAGATTCCCCTCCTGCAGGTCCTGCGCCGGCCCAAGACCCTGATCTTCACCATGCTGGCCGGCGCGGCCGGGTTTGCGCTCCAGGTGGTGCTGGCCACGTTCTCCGTGACCTACGCCGTGTCCAAGGGTGCGGACCGGCAGGGCGTTCTCTACGCCTTCGCGGCCGCCTCCTTCGTGTCCATCGCCTTCGTGATCATGGGCGGCCGGCTCTCCGACAAGCTGGGACGGCGGCCCGTCATGATCGGCGGCCTGGTGCTCTTCATCCTGTACCTCACGCCGATGTTCCAGCTCCTGTCCTCCAACAACATCGGGCTGATCTTCGTGGCCTTCGCCGTGGGCCTCATGATCCATTCCACCCTGTTCGGCCCGCTCGCGGCGTTCGTGTCCGAGCAGTTCGGCACCACCTCGCGCTACACCGGCGCCTCGCTGGGCTACCAGCTCGCCACGCTCCTCGGCGCGGGATTCACGCCGGGCATCGTGGCGCAGATCTTCAAGGATTCCGGACAGGACACGGCCGCCGTGGTCTGGTACCTGACCATCATGTCCGTCGTGTCGATCGTCTTCATCCTGCTGACGCGAGAGCCCAAGAACAACGATCTGCAGACTGTCCGGTCCTAACCAGGCCCGCTGGCGCTACCGTCTAACTAGAAAGGATTTTCCGTGGAGAATTTTGGCATCGGCTCGTGGCTGCAACGGCGCCGCCCGAAGTCGGGCACCAAGACCGCAATCATCGCCGGGGAACGCAGTCTCAGCTACAGCGAGCTCGCGGGACGCTCCACCCGGCTCGCCAACGCCCTCCGGGACCGCGGCGTAATCAAAGGCGACAGGGTGGCCTACCTGGGCGAAAACGATCCCTCCTTCCTGGAGACCCTCTTCGCCGCCGGCCTGGCCGGTGCCGTCTTCGTCCCGCTGAACACCCGGCTCGCGCCGCCCGAGATCCAGTTCCAGCTCAGGGACAGCGGCGCTGTCGTGCTGGTCCACTCGGCGTCGCTCGCGGTGCTCGCCGAACGCGGCTCGGCGGAGACGGCCGTGGGTTCGCGGATCGTCGTCGACGAGTCGACAGCGCCAGCCGAAACAGTGCCCGATCCAACGCTGCCCGATTCAACGCTGCCCGATTCAACGCTGCCCGACGGCGGGGCCGACGGCGGCGCTGGCCGGGGAACCGCCGTGGAGGCGTATGAGAGGCCGTCATTGCGTCCGGTGCGGCGCTGGCGCCGGACGAGCCCGTGGGCCTGGACGACGCCGCCATGATCCTCTACACCTCCGGAACCACCGGAAACCCCAAAGGCGCGCTCCTGACCCACGGCAACATCACGTGGAACTGCATCAACGTGCTGGTCGATTTCGACTTTGCCTCCACCGACGTGGCTCTCATGATCTCCCCGATGTTCCACGTCGCCTCCCTGGACATGGGCGTCCTGCCCACGCTCCTCAAAGGTGGCACCGTGATATTGGAGGCCAAGTTCGATCCCCGCCGGACGCTCGAGCTGATCCAGCAGCACCGCGCAACGACTATCAGCGGGGTGCCCACGACCTACCAGATGCTGTGCGAGCACCCGGACTGGGACGCCACGGACCTCAGTTCGCTGAACAAACTGACCTGCGGCGGATCCGCGGTGCCGATGCGGGTCCTGGAAGCCTACGAGCGGAGGGGGCTGCGCTTCTCCAACGGCTACGGTATGACCGAGACGGCACCGGGCGCCACTACGCTGCCGGCGGCGAGGTCCCGGGACAAGGCCGGGTCCTCCGGACTGCCGCATTTCTTCACCGATGTCCGGGTGGCCGATCCCCTCGACCCGGCGTCCGGGCCCGCTGCGCCTGGAATGGTGGGGGAGATCCAGATCAAGGGTCCCAACGTCATCCACCAGTACTGGAACCGGCCCGAGGCCTCGTCGGACTCCTACACAGGGGACGGCTGGTTCAAGTCCGGCGACATGGGCTACAAGGACCCGGACGGTTTCGTGTTCATCTCCGACCGGCTCAAGGACATGATCATCTCCGGCGGGGAGAACATCTATCCCGCCGAGGTGGAGCAGGCGATCGCCGAGCTCGACGCCGTCGGAAGCGTCGCGGTGATCGGGGTGCCGGACGAGAAATGGGGCGAGGTGCCGCGGGCCGTGGTGCTGTTGCGGGAGGGCGCCCGGCTCACGGAAGAGCAGCTGCGCTCCCACTTGGAGGGCCGGCTGGCGAGGTACAAGATCCCCAAATCAGTCGTCTTCGTGGACGAGATGCCCCGGACAGCGAGCGGCAAGATCCGGAAAGCGGACCTTCGGAAGCTGGCGCCCGGCCACGTCTGACAGGGGAGCGGTCCCGGACGGTGAGCCGGCCGCCGGTGCCGGGACGCCGGCGGCCGCGGTGCCTAGTGGATTGCGGCCAGCAGGACGCCGACGCCGACGAAGAGCCCGCCGAACGTCCGGTTCAGGACCTTTTGTCCGCGGGCGTCGCGGGTGAAGCGCTGGAAGGACCGGGCCGCAGCCGCGAAGAAGAACCACATGACCGCCACGTCGATCACGATCACGGTAGCGGCCAGGACCAAGTACTGCGGCAGCAGCGGCTGCTCCGGCCGGATGAACTGCGGCATGAAGGCCAGGAAGAAGACCACGGCTTTGGGGTTGAGCAGATTGACCCAGAGGCCACGGCGGAACATGGACAGGCCCGGCTCGTTGCGCAGGGCCGCGGCCTTCTCCTGGTCCAGGTCCGGCTTGTGCAGGAACTGCCGGATGCCCAGGTAGACCAGGTAGGCGGCGCCGGCGTAGCGGATCACGTTGAAGGCAACCGGTGAGCTCGCCACGAGCACCCCGACGCCGAGGGCCACGATCAGGATGTGCACCACGAGGGCGGCCTGCTGGCCCAGGATGCCCCAAAGGGACCGGCGGAATCCCGAGTTCAGGGAGTTGCTCATGGTGTTGATGGCGCCCGCGCCGGGAGTGAAGCTGATCAGGACGCCGGCGCCGGCCAGGGCCAGCCAAAGGGAGGGTTGCACCAGGTAAGTTTACGGTCCCGGCCGTGGCGGGTCCGATTGATGACGGGAGTCAGTCGCGGCGGAGGCCGTAGCTGAGAATCATGTTGCCTTTGCTGGTCTGCTGGGACGACTGCAGCTCCAGCCGGGTGAGGGCATCGCCGTCGTTGAACAGCCGCCGCCCGCTGCCGGCGATCACGGGATGGACGATCAGCATCAAGGTGTCGAGCAGCCCGGCGAACAGTAACTGGTGGACCAGCGAAATGCTGCTGAAGATCCCGATTTCGCCGCCGTCGCTGTTCTTCAGGGCCGCGACGAAGTCTTCCAGCGGGCCCTCGATCAGGCGTGAATTTTGCCAATCCAGCTCGCCTGTCAGGGTCCTGGACGCGACAAATTTCGGCAGCGGATTGATGAATCCGGCAAAGTCCGCGTCGCTTTCGGCGTTGGGCCAGTATTCTGCCCATTGCTGGTAGCCCACGCGGCCGAGGAGCGCAGTGTCGATCCGGCCCATCATCTCGCCCATCCCGGCGCCGAGCTCTTCGTCGAAGCTGTCGAATTGCCACTTGAACGGGTCTTCAACCACGCCGTCCACAGAGCAGAAAAGGCCGGCCGTCAATTTGCGCATGGGTTTCTCCTTGCCGTGGGTCTCCAGTGCAGATATCTAATGCACCCTATCCGCAGACCCGGAAGCAGGGAATGGCTGCAGGCAACTCGACGGCGAACGCCCCGGAGGCCGGCCGTGCCGCCAGCATCGCGGGCCTTGGGCGTGCAAGGGGCACGCCCAAGACCCGCTAAGGGTTAGCCGTTGGACGTGTAGCCATCCGTGGCGGTGTCCCCGGGGCCGCCATGGCCGCCGCCGGGGCCGCCCTGGCCTTCCTGGGTTGCGGTCACCGTGAAGTTCGCATCCAGCAGGACGGTGGCGCGCGTGCCGTCCGCCTTCGTGATGTGGGCTTCGTAGGTGGCGCCGTCGGCGTCGGTCTCCATCCGCTCGATCGCCGCATCCGGCTGGGCGGCCTTTACCGCCGCCTCGACCTTCGTGGCGGTGTCGCCGGTGAGAACCTCCTCCGTCTTTCCGTTGGCCTGGTGCGGGCCGCGCTGGCCCCCGGTGCCGTAGCCGTCGGTGGCCTGGGCCGAGGACGAGCTGCCGGTGGAATCGGCAGCCATCGCGGGGATGGCCGATGCGCCGATGGCGCCGCCGCCGATCACCGCAGCGAGCATGATGCCCGCGGTGGTCTTGTTGATTCTTGCCATGGTGAAACTCCTTTGCTGGGGCCCGGAATTCCGGGCCGGCCGAGGATTCGGCCTGTACCCAGCCTCAGGCGCGGAGTTATGGCTGCACTTTCGGCGGGCTGTGCCGGTGCTGTGACCGCTGGCCGCCGCTCACGCCCGGGCGATGACCTCGCCGTTGGGAATCAGAAACCAGCCGTCGTCGGTGGAGCCCCACCGGTGCCAGCCCGCGGAAATCCGGGCCAGGTCCGCCTCGCTGGCCAGGCCGTACTCGAGCGCCTGGTCGGCAAAGGACGAATGCAGCACCCGCTCGCCCCACACCCGGGCCTGCCAGCGCCGCTCATGCCCAGTGGCGTAGAGCCAGTTGCTGCTGGACGGCGCCACATCCGTGAAGCCGGCGGCCTGCGCCCAGGACACGAGCCGGCGGCCGGCGTCGGGCTCGGCGCCATTGCGGCGGGCGATCCGCTGGTAGAGCTCCATCCAGTCGTCGAGTTCGGGGATGGCCGGGTACCAGCTCATGCCGTGGAAGTCGGCGTCGCGCACCGCCACTATCCCGCCTGCCTTGGCCGCCCGCCGCATCTCCCGCAGCGCCGCGACGGGGTCCGTGAGGTGCTGGAGGACCTGATGGGCGTGGACGACGTCGAAGGATTCGTCCGGGAAATCGAGGTCGTAGATGTTGCCGGCGGCAAAGCCGACATTGTCCACGCCGCGCTCGACGGCGAGGGCCGCGGCCTGGGCGATGATGTCGGGGGAGCGGTCCAAGCCTGTGACCCTGCCCGGCGCCACCAGCTCCGCGAAGTCGCAGGTGATGCTGCCAGGCCCACAGCCGACGTCGAGGACGGAGGTCCCGGGCATCAGATGCGGGAGCACGAACGCTGCCGAGTTTTCCGCCGTGCGGGAGGCATGGGCACGGACCACCGACTCGTGGTGGCCGTGCGTGTACACATCGTCAGGCTGCTGCGCACTCATAATGGAACGCTACCCTCCCCTGCCCGGAAAAGGGTGGAACCCCAACCACCGCCATTCCCGACAAGTGCCGGGGTAGCGCAGCGATGAGGCGGGCCCCGCCCAGACGGTGGGATTGGATCTGGGCGGCCAAGGCATGCACGTGCGGCTCGCCCAGGCGGCGCCGACGCAGCACCACAGATTTCCACTCCGAGGGAAGGCTTACGAGCTGCAAATCGGGCTGGCTCCTACGCCTTGATCTGGACCCGCAGGTATCAGTGGGGCTGACCGTCAATTTAGGCGGCCGGATCCATCTACCGCCGTCAAACGACCGCGGCCGTGGCGGAGGAGGTCTTCGCGGTGGTGGTGTAGCCGGTCTTGGTTCCGGTGACGGTGACGGTGAGGGTCTTGCCCGCTTGGGCTGCGGCGGGTTTGTATGTTGTGGCGGTCGCGCCGGTGATGGCGACGCCGTTGGCTTTCCACTGATACGTCAGGGTCACCGGTGATGGTCCCCAGGTTCCCGGCGTCGCGGTAAGGGTCGAGCCGACCTTAGCCGTGCCAGTGATGGTCGGTACAGGCGCTACGAGCGAGCCTTTCGCGACCACTGCCGTGGCGGTGGAGGTCTTCGCGGCGGTGGTATAGCCGGTCTTGGTTCCGGTGACGGTGACGGTGAGGGTTTTGCCGGCGTCGGCTGCAATTGGCTTGTATGTTGTGGCGGTCGCGCCGGTGATAGCGACGCCGTTGGCTTTCCACTGATACGTCAGGGTCACCGGTGATGGTCCCCAGGTTCCCGGGGCCGCGGTAAGGGGCGAGCCGACCTTAACCGAGCCCGTGATGGTCGGTACAGGCGCTACGAGGGAGCCTTTCGCGACTGCTGCTGTGGCGGCGGAGGTCTTGGTGATGCTGGGGTACCCGGCCTTGCTCCCGGTTACTTTCAGGGTGATTGTCTTGCCGTAGTCGGCGGCAAGCAGGGTGTAGGCCTTCCCTGT
This sequence comes from Arthrobacter sp. 05N33_2, assembly GCF_056397425.1. Lineage (NCBI taxonomy): Bacteria > Bacillati > Actinomycetota > Actinomycetes > Micrococcales > Micrococcaceae > Arthrobacter > Arthrobacter sp. 05N33_2. The sequence goes on along the minus strand of NZ_JBFTNJ010000004.1, from coordinate 103,170 downwards.
CGCCCCCGTGATGGCGGTTCCGGAGCGGAACCACTGGAAACGCAGTACGTCCGGCGTGGGCGACCAGGTTCCAGTAACCGCGGTCAGGGTCCGGCCCACCTGGGCAGTCCCGGAGATGCCTGGTGCCGGAGTTGTCGACCAAATCCAGCCCAGGTTGAGGGTGTAGGTCTTGCCCCAGCTTGCCTGGCTGTTTTCGCCATAGATTTTGATGTAGGCGCGTCCAACAGGGAGGTTGATTTGTTGGCTGGCGAGCGAGGTTCCGTCAGCGTCAGTGCTGTCGAGGTCGAAGGCGTAGAGCTCGGTGCCGTTGGCGCTGTAGATGCTGAGTGTGTAGGTGGTTCCGGTGCCGAGCCCGGTGGGGAACTTGAAGTTCAGGCCGGCCCTGCCTGCCTTGGGCAGGTCGATCGCGTAGTAATCGGTGTCGTAGTAGTTTGCGCTGAGTGTTGAACCGGAAATGGTGGTTCCCAGGGGCACCACTGTTGCGGTTGCGGTGGTGCTGTTGGGTTCGAGTTCGACGGTCCCCGCGGTCAGGGTGGTGTTGAGGGTGTAGGTCTTGCCCCAGCTTGCCTGGCTGTTTTCGCCGTAGATTTTGATGTAGGCGCGGCCTGCGGGCAGGAACGTGCCCAGGCTGGCGAGCGAGGTTCCGTCAGCGTCGGTGCTGTCGAGGTCGAAGGCGAAGAGCTCGGTGCCGTTGGCGCTGTAGATGCTGAGTGTGTAGGTGGTTCCGGTGCCGAGCCCGGTGGGGAACTTGAAGTTCAGGCGGGCCCTGCCTGCCTTGGGCAGGTCGATCGCGTAGTAATCGGTGTCGTAGTAGTTTGCGCTGAGTGTTGAACCGGAAATGGTGGTTCCCAGGGGCACCACTGTTGCGGTTGCGGTGGTGCCGTTGGGTTCAGCCTCGGACGTCGCAGCCAGGGAGGGCGCAGCTGTCAGAAGTGAAAGAAGCACCGCCAGGAGTGCTATGAGTGCTGTGCGTGCCGGACTGAAAATGCGACGTATGGCGCCGATCCCATGTGATGCCAATTTGTCCCCCTGAATTGTGTACTTGCGCTATTGCAGTCGACAAAGTATGTCGAGAGTGTCCACGCAAGATAATGAAGTGCCCGAATTGTCATGCAGAATTTCGCCGGATTCGTCACATCGAAAGAAAGCTGTCAAGTCGCTTGAGTCGCGGCATGTTGGTTGGGTGGGTGCGGAGAGCTCGCTTTGCCGGGGTCGAGCCTCGCTATTCTTGGGGGGAAAATGACGTTGTGGCGTGACGTTGGCTGCGTTGCTGTGCCACGTCGCAAGGCTAGGTATCCAACCTGTACATTTTCTTGGCTTCCTCGTCGGAACCCGAGTGCTTTCTCGCACGGTGAAGCGCCTGCGCAGAGTGCGGCGCGGTGGTAAATCCGCCCCCAGCGCGAATTAGATGGCATCGACATCATTCGTCGACGTCACCAATTCAGCATCCTGCCTGTATTTTCGACGAGTGCACCGTAGCTCAGGTGGATGATGCCGAAGCCCATTCCAATAAGGCTCTGCTCACTCGATCTCACTGTGGCTGGGATGAGCGACTAGGTTACTGACCAGCAATATATCGACGAAAGGGAGCCTTCACCGGCGTCGCCGCCGTCGTCACCGACATGCGATTCCAGATCGGGGCTGTGGCCGTCCTGCTCTTCAGCGGCTGGCCCTAATGGTCCCGATGGTACTAGTCGCCGCTGCGCCGGGGCCGCGAGTCAGCCGGGGCGCTGCCCCGGCGCTTGCTCCGGCCCGGGGCCGCGGGCCGCTTCCTCACCGGCCCGGACAGTGGCATCGATCATGGAGTTCATGAAGCGGGTGGCGATCTCCAGTTCTTCGGGCGTGAAGGTCGCCATGGCTGCACCCATGTGGCGGGCCAGCGGCAGGAACATTGCGCCGCCGTCCCGGTAGGCCTTGGGCGTCATGCGCAGCTGCACCTGGCGGCGGTCCGCGCCCTCGCGCTCACGGACCACGTGGCCGGAACTGTGGAGCCGGTCGATCAGTGCGGTGGTGGCCGGGGAGCTGAGGTTCAGCTCTTTCCTCAGCACCCCTGGAGTGACAATCTGGTCCCGCGCCGCGTGCCGCATGATGACGGCGAGGGCGTTGAGGTCCGTGCGGTGCATGTCGTTGCGGCCGCCGGCGGAGTCCACGTAGCGGTTGGCTTCGAGGGTGAATTCCTGCAGGAGCCGGACGAGGGGCGGCGGACCGGCGGCTTCGGGCGGGACTGTGTTCTTGGGCGAGACCGCGTCTTCGGATAGGCCCGGGGATTCGGCTGACACGGCGGACCTCCTTCGTCCCTTGATCCTGCCCCGGTGGTCTGACCGCGGCAGGTCGGCGCTGTCGACGGCGCCTTCGGGAGTCTACTGCAGGGTCTGCGGAGAGGCCTGACGCCGGCTGTCTTTCCATTCTCCTCCGGTGCCCCTGGCAAATGGGTTATCTCCATGATGGAGATAGTCTACTATGGAGTTGATCTCTGCTCCCACTCCGAGGCGCACCCTGGAAGGAAACATGAAAACGACTTCGTCCGCGGCGACCCGTGTCCCGTTCTGGCTGCGCTGGCTGGTCCCCGCAGTGCTCGTCCTGGCCTGGCTGGCGATCGCCGGCGTCGGCGGCCCTACATTCGGCCGCCTGAGCGAGGTGTCATCGAATGACCAGGCATCGTTCCTTCCCGCCGGAGCCGAGGCCACCGAGGCTGCGGGCTGGCAGGCAAAGTTCAGGGACTCCAAGGAGATCCCGGCAGTGATCGTGGTTGAGAGCGACTCCGCCTTCACCCCGGCCCAGCTCCGCGAGACCGCGGCCCTCAAGGGCAAGCTGGAGGCCCTGCAGGCCGGGAGCACGGTTATCGGTCCCATCCCCTCCGAGGACGCCAAGGCAGTCCAGTTCGTGGTGCCCATTGCTTCCTCGGCGGAAGTGAAAACAGTCGTCAAGGAACTGCGCAACGAGGTCCGGGCGTCCGCGCCGGCCGGAATGCAGACATTCGTCACCGGACCGGCCGGCCTCACCGCGGACCTTGTGAGTGCCTTTGCCGGCATTGACGGCATCCTGCTGCTCGTGGCCCTGGGTGCCGTGTTCCTGATCCTGCTGATTGTCTACCGTTCCCTGCTGCTGCCCGTCATGGTGCTGTTCACCTCGGTCTTCGCGCTGTGCGCCGCGATCCTGCTGGTGTTTGGAATGGCCAAGGCCGGCTGGATCCAATTGAACGGCCAGAGCCAGGGCATCCTGTCCATCCTGGTGATCGGCGCAGCCACCGACTACGCCCTGCTGTATGTGGCCCGGTTCCGCGAAGCCCTGACCCACACCACCAACCGGACGGCCGCCGCCGTCACCGCATGGAAGGCGGCCTGGGAACCGATCCTGGCCTCCGGCGCCACCGTAATCATCGCGCTGCTCTGCCTGCTGTTCTCCGACCTCAACTCCAACAAGGCCCTCGGCCCGGTGGCGGCGGCGGGCATCCTCTGCGCGCTCTTCGCCGCCTTGACCCTGCTGCCGGCGCTGATGGCACTGCTGGGCCGGGCAGCGTTCTGGCCGTTCCGGCCCAAACTGCTCCCGGAAACCGACCGGGAACCGGAACTGGTCACCGGCCTCGAGGGCCAGAAGGGACTCTGGCGGGCCACCGGTTCGCTCGTATCCCGCCGGCCGCGCACGGTCTGGGTCGCCTCGGTGCTGCTGCTCCTGGTAGCAGCTACCGGCCTCCTGCAGCTTAAAGCCAACGGCGTCGCCCAGACCGACGTCATCCTCACCTCCTCCAATGCCGTCGACGGGCAGGATGCCTTGGGCCGGCACTTCGACGCCGGGTCCGGCAGCCCCGCGGTGATCGTGGCCGACGAGGCAAACGCCCAGGACGTTCTGGCGAAGCTGCAGACCAGCGACGGCGTCGGAGACGCCTATCTACTGGCCGAAGGCGGCGCCCCGGTCATCACCGGCGCCCCGGGCGCGCCGGCTGCCCCCGCAATCAGGGACGGGAAGGTCCTGATCAACGCGACGCTGAACCACGCCGCGGACTCCGCCGAGGCCGAAAACGCCGTGGTGTCGCTCCGCCAGGACCTGAAGAAGATAGACAGCGGTGTGCTGGTCGGCGGTGTGACGGCCACGGCGCTGGATACCAACACCACTGCCCAGCGCGACCTCGTCACCATCATCCCGGTGGTCCTGGGCGTCATCCTGGTCATCCTCATGCTGCTGCTGCGCTCGGTGCTCGCGCCGGTCCTGCTGGTCGCCTCCGTGGTCCTGTCCTATGCCGCGGCGATGGGCGTCTCCGCCTTCGTGTTCAACAATGTCTTCGGCTTCCCGGGCGCGGACGCGACGGTGCCCCTGTTCGGCTTCGTCTTCCTCGTGGCACTGGGCGTCGACTACAACATCTTCCTGATGAGCCGGGTCCGGGAGGAATCCCTCAAGCACGGCACCCGGGCCGGCATCCTGCGCGGCCTCGTAGTGACAGGCGGGGTCATCACCTCTGCCGGGGTGGTCCTGGCGGCCACCTTCGCGGCCCTCGGCGTCATCCCGATCATGTTCCTGGTCCAGCTCGCCTTCATCGTCGCGTTCGGCGTCCTGCTGGACACGGTGCTGGTCCGCTCCCTGCTGGTGCCCGCGCTGGCCTACGACATCGGCCCGCGGCTTTGGTGGCCCGGCAAGCTCGGCCGGCCCGGGAACGGGGCCGTGGCCCGCGACGGCGCCGGGGCCACGCTGTCCGCCGAAAATCCGAAGGCAGATCCGGCTGAAAACGAGGAGGCCGGGGTCCGCTAGGCGGAACCGAAAACCGCAGCCGCCGTCACTGTCCCTGGTCCCCCCACCAGGCGACGGTGGCGGCGGCTGCCTCGTGCAGCGGGGTCGGTGTCAGCCCCAGCGCGGCCTGGCTCGCCGTGGAATCCATGACGAAGGGGTGCTCGAACTGGTACAGGGTCTCGGCCAGGTCCCGCATATCCGGAGAAAACACTCCCATTGCCCTCACCGCCCACCCGGGAACGCCGGTGACACTCGGTGCCCGGGCGCCGGCCGCCTTGGCGAATGCCCCCGCGATCTCGCGCTGGGTCAGTGCAGGTCCGGTGGGCGCATGCCATACCCGGTTCCACACCTGAGGCCTGCCAGCCGCCGCAATCATGGCGGCCGCGAGGTCCGGGACATACGTGAAGGAATGCGGCCGGTCCGCCCGCCCGATCACCTGCATTGGCTTGCCGGCCGCGACGGGCCGGACCATGCGCTCGCCGGCGTGCGAGTTGCGGACCCGCGGCCCGAAGAAATCGCCGGCCACCATGCTCACGGTGGCGGTGGGGGAGGCCGCCCGGGCCGCGAGCAGTGCGGTCCGGACTCCGCGCTTGCCGCCCTGCGCCTGCCGGGGGCTGTCCTCGGTCATGATGTTTTCCGGGGTGCTGTAGGAGTACAGGCTTTCCGGGAAGACCACGACGGCGCCCGCCGCGCCCGCCGCGGCGAGCACATTCAGCTCGGCGGCCGGCAGTTCCCTGGCCCACACCTCGGCGTTGTACCGCGAGCCGTGGATGCAGTGAAAAACGGCCGCGGCGCCCTGGACGGCCTCGCCGAGCCGGGCGGGCTCGGACACGTCGATCGACACTCGTTCCACCAGCGGGTGGGCGGGTCCGCTGCCGGACCTCGTCAGGAGGCGCACCCGGTGGCCCGCCGCTGCCAACTGTTCGGCGACGGTCCAGCCCACCGGGCCGGCCCCTGTGACGACATAGAGCCTGGACGGTTGGTGTCCGGAGGCTGCAGGTTGGGACATTCCGATCTCCTTTTGAAATATCGAGAGCAGTGCTCTCCCATTCAGGATGCGTCGCCGTGGCCGGCAAGTCAAGAGCGGTGCTCACATTTGTTGACAGTGCTCTTGAATGTGGAATGCTGGACTCATGCCAGAGGACAGGATTGCGGGCGCGATAGACGCCGGCGTTGCGGCGGGCCCGGCGGGCCCGGCCGGAGCGGCCGGAGCGGCCCCGGCGGCGGCGCGGCTGCGCACCCCGCGCGAGCGTGCCCGGGCCCAGACGGTGGCCGATATCGTCCGGCTGGGCCGGGAGCATCTGGCGCTGCACGGTGCCGCCGCACTGTCCCTCCGCGCCGTGGCCCGTGATCTCGGGGTCGTCTCTTCGGCGGTCTACCGCTACGTGGAGAGCCGCGAGGAGCTGCTGACCCTTCTGCTGATTGATGCGTACAACGAACTTGGCGATGCGGTGGATGCCGCCGTCGGGGCAGTGCCGGAGGAAGACTTCGGCGGGCGCTTCACGGCGCTGGGCCGCGCGGTGCGGGACTGGGCGCTGCACGAGCCCTCCCGCTACGCCCTGCTCTTCGGCAGTCCGGTGCCCGGTTACCAGGCCCCGGCGGAGCGGACCACCGGCCCCGGGACGAGGGTGATTACGGCCCTCATGGGAATCCTCGACGGCGCCTTCCGGGCCGGGCGGCTCGCCGCGACCGGCCAGCGGAGTCCTGCCGTGGCCGCCGGGCTGGCGGGGGACCTGGCGAAAATCCGCGCCGAGTTCGGCCTGGCGGTGCCGGATGACCTCCTGGCCCGCGGCGCACTGGCCTGGACCTCGCTTTTCGGTGCCGTCAGTTTCGAGGTTTTCGGCCAGTATGGCCCAGACACGTTCACAGCCCGGGAGGAGCTCTTCGGCCACCACCTCGCGGTGCTGGCCGACGTCGCGGGCCTGCCGGCGGCCGGCGCTGCCCGGTAAACCAGGTTCCCCTGTTGCCTTGCCGTGGCGCTCGATAGACTGCCCCTGCGCCCGCACGGGCGCGCCAGATGCGTCCAGGAAGGATCCATCCATGTCTGAAGAGACCAGGCCTGAAGAGAACAGGCCTGCAGAGAACACGCCTGAAGAGAATGTCCCCGGAAAAGCGGCGCCGCGGAACGTCGATGCCGGTCCCGCGGAAGATGAGGCAGAGGCCGCGGCACCTGAGGGGCAATACGTTGAGGGCGACTACGGCTCCGCCGGCACGGCAGGCCAAGTCCCGCCCACCGCCGTCGAGGGGGAGTACGCCGCGGGGGACTACGGCGAGGCCGGCGTGGCCGGAGCCGCCGTCGTCGGCGACGTGGAAGGCGACTATCCCGAGGGCGACTACGGCGAGGGCGGGGTCTCCGGTGAGCCCGCCGGCGTCGCCGAGGAAGGTGAATACCCCGAAGGTGACTACGGGAGCGCCGGTACGTCCCGTCCCGAGCGATCCGCCCGGCCGGCAGCGGGAGAGCCTGCCGACGGCGACGCCGCTCGGGGCGACAACTAACGGGATCAAAGCTGGCGGGACCAGCCGGCGCGGGCGCCGGCTGGTCCCCTGCCCAGGTCTGCGTCCCTGCGCCCAGCGGGCAGGTTCGCGCAGGGCGAAACGCCGCCCGGGACGCGCCGGAAGGGCTGGATTGAGGGGAATTTAGGCGGCGAGGAGCTGCCGCGGGCGAGGCGGGAAAGCAGAGTTGAGTCGACTTCGCTCAACTTTAAATTGACTTATGTCCCCCTCTGGGTAAAGTTGAGTGTAGATCGCTCAATAACGGTCGGACCTATTGCGGTTAGAGCCACAGTCACTGTGGTTGGAGCCACTGCGGGTCCGCGGCCATCTCCGCAAGATTCCAAGGAAGTAAGGAAACAATCCATGTCACGTGCAGTAGGTATTGACCTCGGAACCACTAACTCCGTCGTCTCCGTTCTCGAAGGTGGCGAGCCCACCGTCATTGCCAACGCCGAGGGTGGCCGCACCACGCCGTCGGTTGTTGCCTTCTCCAAGTCCGGCGAGGTCCTGGTCGGCGAGATCGCCAAGCGCCAGGCCGTCAACAACATTGACCGCACCATCGCGTCCGTCAAGCGCCACATGGGCACTGACTGGACCGTCGCCATTGACGACAAGAAGTACACGGCGCAGGAAATTTCCGCCCGTATCCTCATGAAGCTTAAGAACGACGCCGAGTCCTACCTCGGTGAAAAGGTCACCGACGCCGTCGTCACCGTGCCGGCCTACTTCAACGACGCCCAGCGCCAGGCCACCAAGGAGGCCGGAGAAATCGCCGGCCTGAACGTCCTGCGCATCGTCAACGAGCCCACAGCGGCCGCCCTGGCCTACGGCCTGGACAAGGGCAAGGAAGACGAACTCATCCTGGTCTTCGACCTCGGCGGCGGAACCTTCGACGTCTCCCTTCTGGAGGTCGGCAAGGATGAGGACAACTTCTCCACCATCCAGGTCCGCGCCACCGCCGGTGACAACCACCTCGGCGGCGACGACTGGGACCAGCGCGTCGTTGAATACCTGCTGAACCAGCTCAAGGTCAAGGGCATCGACCTCACGAAGGACAAGATTGCCCTGCAGCGTCTCCGCGAAGCCGCGGAGCAGGCCAAGAAGGAACTCTCTTCCTCCTCCAGCACCAACGTTTCCCTCCAGTACCTGTCCGTCACCCCCGACGGCCCGGTCCACCTGGACGAGCAGCTGACCCGCGCCAAGTTCCAGGACCTCACCAAGGACCTGCTGGACCGCACCAAGAAGCCGTTCCAGGACGTCATCAAGGAAGCCGGCATCAAGCTCTCCGAGATCGACCACATCGTGCTCGTCGGCGGCTCCACCCGCATGCCGGCCGTCTACGACCTCGTCAAGGAACTGGCCGGCGGCAAGGAGCCCAACAAGGGCGTCAACCCCGATGAGGTCGTCGCCGTCGGCGCCGCCCTGCAGGCCGGTGTCCTCAAGGGCGAGCGCAAGGACGTGCTGCTGATCGACGTCACCCCGTTGTCCCTTGGCATTGAAACCAAGGGCGGCATCATGACGCACCTGATCGAGCGCAACACCGCCATCCCGACCAAGCGGAGCGAAACCTTCACCACCGCGGATGACAACCAGCCGTCCGTGGCCATTCAGGTCTTCCAGGGCGAGCGTGAGTTCACCCGCGACAACAAGCCGCTGGGCACCTTCGAGCTGACCGGCATCGCGCCGGCCCCCCGCGGCGTTCCGCAGGTCGAGGTCACCTTCGACATCGACGCCAACGGCATCGTGCACGTTTCGGCGAAGGACAAGGGCACCGGCAAGGAACAGTCCATGACCATCACCGGCGGCACCGCGCTGTCCAAGGAAGACATCGACCGCATGGTCCACGACGCCGAAGAGCACGCAGCCGAGGACAAGGCCCGCCGCGAGGCAACCGACACCCGCAACACGGCCGAGCAGCTCGCCTACTCCGTGGACAAGCTGATCGCTGACAACGCCGACAAGCTGCCCGAAGAGGTGAAGACCGAGGTCAAGGCCGACGTCGACGCCCTCAAGAAGGCCCTCGAAGGCACCGATGATGCCGCCGTGAAGACCGCGTTCGAGAAGCTGCAGGCTTCCCAGACCAAGCTCGGCGAAGCCATCTACGCCCAGGCCGGTTCCCCCGACGGCCACGCCGGTGCGCAGGGTGCCCCCGCAGGCGAGCCGGCAGCCGGCTCCGACGAGGACATCGTCGACGCCGAAATCGTTGACGAAGACGAGAAGAAGTAATCATGCCGCATCACGGTAACGAAGAAGAGCACGGTTCTTCCGAGAGCCGGCGCGACGCGGAACAGCAGGAGAACGAGCCGCAGAAGCCGGTGATCCACGACAACCGCAAGGTTGATCCGAAGACCGGCCAGGCCCGCCACCCCGGCCAGGAGCACGCAGCTGCCGCGGCAGACTCCGGGGACGCACTGTCCCAGGCGGAGGACATCCTCAACAGTGTTGAGGTGCCCGCCGCGGAATCTGTGGCCCAGGGCGCGCCCGCTGCCGAGGCGGAGGAGCTCAGGAATGACCTCCGCCGCCTGCAGGCCGAGTACGTCAACTACCGCAAGCGGGTCGAGCGCGACCGGGCCGTGGCGGGCGAGATGGCCGTCATCGGCGTCCTGAACGCGCTGCTGCCGGTACTGGACGACGTCGACGCCGCCCGCCAGCACGGCGACCTCGCGGACGGCCCTTTCGCCGCGATCGCCGCCAAACTGGAGGCTGCGCTGAAGACGTACGGGCTGGTCCGCATCGATGAGACCGGCGTGGAGTTCGATCCGACCATCCACGAGGCCCTCATCCAGCAGCCCGGCACGGATATCGAAATCGACACCGTCAGCCAGGTGCTGCGCTCGGGCTACAAGTCCGGCGACCGTGTCCTCCGCGCGGCCCAGGTGATCGTGGCGGTACCGGCGTAGTCACCTATCGCGAAGCGAGACAAGGGGCCCCGCCCCTACGCGTGGCGGCTTAGGGTCCTGCGGACCCAAGCCGCCACGCTCCGATAGGCCCGATGCCACTCCCGGGCCCCTTGTCTCGCTCCGCTCAGCGGTTGTCTCGCCTAAGGTGAGATGAACGCAGCGCAGCTGGATAGGGGGCCGCGGCGTGGCGGGCACCGCGAAGCGGGCACGGCCCCCTATCCAGCGGAGCTCGAACGCAATACAGACTTTGAAAGGAAACGCCATTGGCTAGCCAGGACTGGGTGGACAAGGACTTCTACAAGATCCTTGGTGTCGCCAAGGACGCTTCCGACGCCGACATTAAGAAGGCCTACCGCAAACTTGCCCGGCAGCACCACCCGGACACCAATGCGGGGAACGTCGCGTCGGAGAAGAAGTTCAAGGACATCTCCGAGGCCTATTCCGTGCTCTCGGATCCCGATGAGCGCCAGCAGTACGACGCCATCCGGGCCATGGGCGGCGGCGCACGCTTTGCCCCTGGCGGAAGCGGCGGGGCCGGCGGCGGAGCTGGCTTCGAGGACCTCTTCGGCGGGCTCTTTACCGGCGGCGGAGGCCGCCACTCCGGCGGCTACAGCACGGCCGGCGGCATGCCGCCCGAGTTTGCAGATCTCTTCGGCGGCGGCGGATTCGGCGGCGGGGGCCAGTCCTTCCAGCGGGCTCCGCAGAAGGGCTCGGACCGCACCGCGTCGACCTCGATCTCATTCGGCGGGTCCATCCGCGGCACCACGATCGGCCTGCGTGAACCGGACGGTGAGGTCATCGACGTCCGCATCCCGGCCGGCATCAAGGACGGACAAAAGGTCCGCGTCCGCGGCAAGGGGCAGTACGCCCCCGCCGGCAACGGCGACCTCATGGTCACCGTCTCGGTAAAGCCGCACGAATTCTACGTCCGCGACGGCGACAACCTCCGGATCCACGTCCCGGTCTCCTTCCCGGAGGCGGCCCTGGGCGCAGACATCGAGGTTCCGACGGTCGACGGCGACACGGTCAAGGTCAGGGTTCCGGCAGGGACGCCCTCGGGCAGAACCCTGCGCGTCAAGGGCCGCGGCGTCAAGCACGCCAAAGCCACCGGCGATCTGCTGGTGACGATCGACGTCGCTGTTCCGCGGAAGCTGAACAAGGAAGCGGAGGAGGCCGTGAAGGCCTTCGCCGCGGCCACCGCCAATGAGGACGTCCGCGCGGGCCTGGCAGCCAAGGCCCGGCTCTAGGAACGGGATCCAGCCATGGCCATCGACTTCGACCAGCCGATCTTCGTCATCTCCGTTGCCGCGGAACTGGCGGACATGCACCCGCAGACGCTGCGCCAGTACGACCGGCTGGGCATCGTCTCGCCCAGCCGTGCCCCGGGCAAGTCGCGGCGTTACTCGCAGCGGGATGTGAATATGCTCCGCGAGGTCCAGCGGCTCTCCCAGGAGGGGGTCTCGCTGGAGGGCATCAAGCGGATCCTGCAGCTGGAGAACCAGGTGGCCGCCCTGCAGCGCCGGGTCGGAGAACTGACTGAGGAACTGGGCCGGCGCCGCCAAGGGGCCGATTCGCGGATCTTCGCCGCAGGAACTGCCGGCGACGTCGTCAGCCTGGCCCGCGGCAAGCGTCCGCAGGCGCGGTCGCAGGCGCTGGTGGTGTGGCGGCCGAGGGGCATGGGCTAGGACTCATCTCGCGGTTTCCCCAGGTTTCCCTGGTGAGCAGGGCGGCGATGACACGGCCACGGGCAATGTGTCAACCATCACGTTTTTCAGTTACGTCGCAATGCCGGGGCAAGTAGCGGCAGGAGCAAACCGAGTACACCGGAACGCAATCAGGTACCCGACCATCCGATAGTCGGGTACCTGATTTGCGTGACTTCATGCCCATTCCGCGCGTTGAATTGGAGTGTCAGAAAAGGCTGGCATGACACGCCTACAGCTCCTACGGGAAGCCCGGGCGCGGAGCCAGCGCAGGAGCAGCGTAGACGCCGGGGGGCATCGCATGCATGATTCAACCGAGTTTGATCCGTCCAGGTGTGATTCGCCCAGGTTTGATTCGCCCCTTCGGGGCGGGTCCCGGCTGCGGCCAGTTGCGTTGACGGGCACGCCGTGAGCCCGGGGCTCCAGGCGGCCGTCCTGTTTGCCGGTTCCCTGCCGGGGCACATCCTGATGTCCCTGGGGCAGGCCCTGGTGGTCGTCTGCCTGTGCTTCGACTTCGTCCGCGCGGTCTCCGTGCCGCGATCCCGCAGCCGGTTCGTCGCCAACACGTGGTTCCGGACACTTGCACTGCCTTCCATCGTGGTCATGGCGTTCAGCGTGCTCCTCGATGCCGCCTCCGGCTCTTGGCCCGAGGTCGCCGCTGGAGTGTTCGTCATGGTCGCCGTGATCTTCAGGTGGCACCATGGCAGCGACGAGGACAGCTGGTGGACGGGCAAAGGCAAGGCCCTGGGCCGTTGGCTCCGGAACCGGGCAGCCTCCGGGTCCCTGGTTGCTCCGGCCACGGCCTGAAAAACTACGGCCTGAAAAAGACCTTGCTGTCCGGGCGTCCCAGGGTGTCCAATCCTTAACACAAGGCCCTGCAGGGCACGAGTGGATGCGACGCCGGGAGGTTCTCATGCCGTCGAAAGGCGCCAAGACGCCGTCAAGAGGACCGGTCCGGGGTACGTCTGACCTCCGGCGGGCAGACGCCAACGGCGTCGCGCCGCCGGAACAGCCGGACAAGGTCCGCAATGTGGCACTCGTGGGGCATTCCGGTTCCGGAAAAACGATGCTCACCGAGGCACTGCTTGCCGCCACCGGAGCCATCACCCGCAAGGGCTCGATCGCCGAGGGCACTACGGTGAGCGACTCGGATCCTTCCGCCATCGCGCAGCAGCGCTCCGTGGCGCTCGCGGTGGTGCCGGTGATGGTGGGGGACATCAAGGTCAACCTGCTGGACACTCCGGGCTATACGGATTTCATCGGCGAGCTGAGGGCAGGGCTCCGGGCGGCGGATGCGGTGCTGTTCGTCGTCTCGGCCACCGACTATTTCGACGCAGCGACCACGGCGCTTTGGAGCGAGTGCCAGCGGCTCGGGATGCCGCGGGCCGTGGTCATCAGCCGCCTGGACCATCCGCGTGCGGACTTCGACGCCGCCATCGCCCGCTGCCGCCTGGCATTCGGCGACTCCATCCTCCCGCTCTACCTGCCGGTCCCCGCGGACGGTCCCGTCACGGGGCTGCTGGGACTGCTGACCGGCACGGTCTCCGACTACAGTGATGCGGAACCGGCGCCGGCCACCCGGGCCGCGACCGGCGTCGAACTCGCCGCCGCGGAGTCCGCACGGGGCGCGCTGATCGAAGGGATCATTGCCGAGAGCGAAGACGAGACGCTCATGGACCGCTATCTCGGAGGCGAGGAAATCGCCCCCGACGTCCTGATCACCGATCTGGAGACGGCCGTGGCCCGCGGGTCCTTCCACCCGGTGCTGCCGGCGTCGGCGGAGTCCGGGCTCGGCCTGGCGGAACTGCTCGAGGTCCTGGTGCGTGCGTTTCCGACGCCGGCGGAGCGCGGCGTCCCCGCAGCGACCGACCTCGACGGGGTGCCCGCCGGCGCGCTCGGCTGCGACCCCGACGGTCCGCTGCTCGGGGAAGTGGTCCGTACGACGATCGACCCGTTCCTTGGCCGCGTCTGCCTGGTGCGCGTTTTCTCCGGCGTGGTGCGGGAAGACGCCGCCATCCATGTGGGCGGCCGCGGAATGGCCGACCGCGGCCACGAGGACCACGACAGCGACGAGCGGGTCACCCACCTGTACTCGCCCCTGGGATCAGGACTGCGGCCAGTGCCGTTCTGCGTCGCGGGGGATATCTGCGCGCTGACCAAGCTGGGCACCGCCGAGACCGGCGACACGATTTCGGCCAAGGAGCTGCCGCTGCTGGTGGCCGCCTGGGACATGCCGGACCCGCTCATGCCGGTCGCCATCGAAGCCGCCACGCACGGCGACGAGGACGCCCTGGCCAGGAACCTGGGGAAGGTCACTGCCGGGGACCCGACGCTGCGGGTGGAACGCAACTCCGAAACCCACCAGCTGATCCTGTGGTGCATGGGCGAGGCGCACGCCGACGTCGTCCTGGGCAGGCTGCGGGACCAAGGGGTGAACCTGCAGAGCGTCCCGGTCATCACGCCGCTGCGGGAGACGTTTGCCGCGCCGGCCGCCGGGCACGGGCGCTATGTCAAACAATCCGGCGGCCACGGCCAGTACGCGGTGTGCGACATCGAGGTGGAACCGCTTGACCGCGGCGGCGGGTTCGAGTTTGTCGACAAGACCGTTGGCGGCGTGATTCCCGGGCCGTTCATTACCTCGGTGGAAAAGGGCGTCCGGGCCCAGATGCAGAAAGGCGTCTCGGCCGGGTTCCCGGTAGTGGATATCAAGGTAACGCTGATCGGCGGCAAGACGCACAGCGTGGATTCCTCCGATGCTGCCTTCCAGGCGGCCGGGGCGCTGGCCCTCCGGGAGGCGGCCGGGGCAACCCGCATCCAGTTCCTGGAGCCGGTCTCGTCCGTGACCATCAGCGTTTCGGAGGACCACGTGGGCGCCGTGATGAGCGACTTGTCCTCCCGGCGGGCACGCCTGACCGGAACCACCTCCGCCGGCGCCGACGGCACCGAGATCAGCGCCGAGGTGCCGGACCAGGAACTGTTGCGGTACGCGGTGGAGTTGCGGGCCCTGACCGCCGGCAGCGGCCGGTTCCGGCGCAGCTACCTGCGGCACGAACCCGTGCCGCAGGCGCTGCGCTGATGGCCCCTGCTAAGCGCAGCGTCAGCCGTTGATGACCTGCGGAACCCCGAGGGCCTTGAGGCCTTCGACACCGAATTCGAGTCCGTAGCCGGACTGTTTCGCGCCACCGAACGGGATGCGGGGGTCCACGGCCCCGTGCTTGTTGATCCAGACGGTGCCGGCCTCGAGCCGGGCCGCCACCTTGCGGGCTTCGGCGGGGTCGGAGGACCAGACCGAGGCGCCGAGTCCGACGTCGACGGCGTTGGCCATGGCGATGGCCTCGTCCACGGTGCCGTAGCGGATGATCGGCAGGGCGGGGCCGAACTGCTCCTCGGCGACCAGCGGGTTGCTGTTGGCGATGTCCGCGACGAGGGTGGTGGGGTAGAAGTTCCCGGGCTGGTCGTTCTCCGGGTTGCCGCCGAGCAGGATCCTGGCGCCGGAGTCGCGGGCTGCCTCGACGAGCCTGGCGACGATGTCGAACTGCTGGCGGTTCTGCAGCGGGCCCAGGACGTTGGCCTCGTCGAGTCCGTTGCCCATGGGCATGGCACGGGCCACGCTGGCGAGTTCCTCGCAGACGGCGTCGTAAATGGCGTCGTGGACGTAGAGGCGCTTGAGCGCCGCGCAGGTCTGGCCGGTGTTGATGAAGGCGCCCCAGAACAGGCCCTCGGCGATCGCCTTGGGGTCGGCGTCGGGCAGGACGATGCCGGCGTCGTTGCCGCCGAGCTCCAGGGTGAGGCGCTTGACGGTGTCGGCGGAGGATTTGATGATGGCCTTGCCGGTGGCGGTGGAGCCGGTGAACATGATCTTGCCGACCGCGGGGTGTCCGGCCAGGGCCTCGCCGACGTCGCGGCCGCCGGAGACCGCCGTGAGGAGGCCTTCGGGGAGTTCCTGGTTGAGGATTTCGACGAGGGCAAGAACGGACAGCGGGGTGTATTCGGACGGCTTGATGACGACGGCGTTGCCCATGCGCAGGGCTGGGGCGAGCTGCCAGACGGTGATCATCATGGGCCAGTTCCAGGGGCCGATCGCGCCGACGACGCCGATGGGCCGGTAGTGCAGTTCGGCGCGGGTTTCGCCGTCGTCCACCACGGTTTCGGGGTCCAAGGGCGTGCCGGCGGCGACGCGGAGCCAGGCGGCGCAGGCGCCGACCTCAAAGCGGGCGTTCGGGCCGTTCAGCGGTTTGCCCTGCTCGCGGGAGAGCAGGCGGGCGAGTTCCTCGGCGGAGCGTTCGACGGCGTCGGCGGCCCTGAGCAGCGCGGCGGACCGGGCGTCGTGGCCCAGCGCAGCCCAGGCCGGCTGCGCGGCGGCTGCGGCGGCGATGGCGGCTTCGAGGTCCTGAACGGTGTGGACGGGTGCTTCGCCGACCGGCTGTCCGGTGGCCGGGTCAAAGATCGTGCGGGTTTCCCCGGCCACCGGGGTGATCGAGGCGAGTAGGGCGTCGTAGGTTTCCATGGGGGTACTCCACATCGAGTAGGTCAGAGAACGCGGCCGGTGCGGCCTAAGAGTGCTGTTTCAAGCGTGCTCCGGCGAGGGGCCGAGGGGCTTGTCTATCCGCGAAGAGCTGTTGTGCGGGAGCGAACGGAACACCGAAAGCTATTCCTGAGGCTGCGGACCCGAGGGCGTCCGGCCCGCCGTGCGGCCGGCGCAGGGCCTGGTGCTGACTACGCTCAGGAACAACAACCGGTCGCTAATCGACAAAAGCGTGACGGGCGCCACCTGCCATGCTGGATTTCACGGTGCAACGCACCCCATCTCCCAGACTCATGACCGTTAAGAAGGATCCGATGAGTATTTCAAATTCAGATTCCCGGACCGCAGAATCCAGCCCCCGCACGGAGCACTCCACCGCGCTGCGTGCCGGCAGCGTCGGCGTCATGGGCATTCTCTTCTTTGTTTTGTCAGCCCAGGCGCCGTTGACCGGAATCGTCGGGGCATCACCCCTGGCCGCAGCGCTCGGCAACGGCGCCGGCGCGCCCGGCGCGTATCTGGTGGTGGGCATCGTCATCGTGATCTTCGCGGTCGGCTTCGTGGCCATGAGCCGGAAGATCCAGGCCAACGGCGCCTTCTACGCCTATGTCACCGCCGCCTTCGGACGGAAGGTTGGCGCGGGAGCGGCGTGGCTCGCGCTCCTCGCGTACAGCACGGTCCAGGCCGCGATGTATGGGCTGTACGGCGCGGCGTTCTCGGGCCTCCTCGGATCTGCCGGGATCGTGGTCCCTTGGTGGCTTCTAGCCGCCATCACCATGGCGGGCGTGCAGGTGCTGGGCTCCCTCAACATCGAACTCGGGGCGCGGGTCCTGGCGGTGCTGGTGGGCCTGGAGGTCGCCATCCTGCTCATGTTCGGCTTCACCGTGCTGTTGCGGGGCGGCGGGCCGGAGGGGATCAGCCTGGCGGCGTCCTTCTCTCCCGCGGCGATCGGCGCAGGCGCCCCGGGCGTTGCCATCATGTTCGCCGTCGCCTCCATGTTCGGCTTCGAATCAACGGCCATCTACTCTGCCGAGGCCAAGGACGCCCACCGCACCGTCGCCCGGGCCACGTACCTTTCGGTAGTCGTCATCGCGGTCTTCTTCTCCTTCATTTCTTGGATGCTGGTCAGCTACTACGGACCCTCGCATGTCATCGACGCCGCGGGCGCGGCCCTCGAATCGGGCGATTCCACCGCGTTCGTGCTGACGCCGATGGTGGAGCTGTTCGGGCCGTGGGCCGGAACGGTCACCGGCATGCTGCTCGTGACCTCCCTGCTGGCCGGCATCATCGCCTTCCACAACGGCATCAACCGCTACCTCCATTCGCTGGCCCTGCGCGGGTCGATGCCCCGCGGAGTGGCCCGGACCAACCGGCACAGGGCGCCCGCCGTCGCTGCGCGGATCCAGACCGTGGTCGCCTTCCTGCTCGTGGCGCCGTTCGCGGTGCTGTCCCTGGATCCTGTCCTCACCCTCTTTTCCTGGTTCAGCGGGCTGGCCGTGGCCGCGCTCCTTGTGCTGTACATGCTCTGCTCGCTGGCCGTCGTCGCCTACTTCCGGCGGGAAAGGGTGTCCGGCCAGCTCTGGCAGACCGCGGTGGCACCGGTGCTCGCCACCCTGCTGCTTGGCTGGGTCCTGTCCCTCGTCATCATCAACTTCACCGCTCTGATCGGCGGCAGTGCCGAAACGGCCGTGGGCCTGCTGCTGACCGTACCCCTTGTGTTTACGGCCGGTGTGCTGGTGGAAATTGCCGTGGAGCGCAGGGCCGCGCGCGCAGGGGTCACTGCCTGACGGCGGGCCCTGCCCAGGGCGCCGTCCTGCTCCGGATGTCTTATTTCGACACGTTTATCCTCATCGCTGTCGCTCCGTCCGTAACATTGAAACTAATAGAGGCTTCGGCTTGCCAAGTTCGCTGTAAAGGACTAGTCCGCATTGTCACTCGAATCATTGCCCGTCCTGGACTTCTCCCGATTGAATGCAGGGCCTGAGGAGGCCTCCCAGTTTCGGGACGAGCTGCGTAACGCCATGCATGAAGTCGGGTTCCTTTATCTGGCGGGCCATGGCATCCCGCAGAAGCTCGTTGACGACATGCTCGACGTCGCACGCCGCTTCTTCGAACTGTCCGAGGAACAGAAGCTCTCCGTCGAAAACGTCCACAGCCCGCAGTTCCGCGGCTACACCCGCGTCGGCGGCGAACTCACGGACGGGGCGGTGGACTGGCGCGAGCAGATCGATATCGGCGTCGAGCGTGACGCTGTGGAGCCGGGTGCCGGCGTCGCTGACTACTGGCGCCTGGAGGGGGCCAACCTATGGCCGGATGCACTGCCCGAAATGCGGGCGATTGTCTCCGAGTGGACCGAGCGGCTGAGCGCCATTTCCCTCGCTCTCCTGCGGGCGCTTGCCGTGTCCCTGGGAGCGCCCGAGGACACCTTCGACGCGGCTTTTGCCGCACGGGCTTTTCCCCTGCTTAAGGTTGTACGTTATCCGGGGGAGTCCAATCCGGAGCCCAAGCAGGGGGTCGGGTCCCACCGCGACGGCGGCGTCCTGACGCTCCTTCTGGTCGAACCCGGAAAGGGCGGACTCCAGGTCGAGTATCAGGGGAAGTGGATCGACGCACCTCAGGTGCCCGGAACATTCGTGGTCAACATCGGCGAGATGCTCGAACTGGCCACAAATGGCTATCTAAAGGCGACTCTGCACCGCGTGATCTCGCCCCTGCGCGGCACTGACAGGATCTCTCTGCCGTTCTTCTACAACCCTGCGCTGGACGCGACCATGCCGAAGCTTGCGGTGAGCCCGGAGTTTCAGTCCAAGGCCCGCGGACTGTCCGTTGACCCGACCAACAGCCCGATCCTGGAAACCTACGGAGACAACGCTCTTCGCTACCGGCTCCGGGCCCACCCGAACGTCGCCGCAGTTCACCACGCGGATCTGATCACGAACTGACGTTGGCGCCGGTGCTGACGACGGCAGGTGCTCTCGGCAGGGGGTGAAGGCCAGGCTCAGGCGCCGCGCCGCCAGTCGCTGGGGGACTCACCGAAGGCATCACGGAAGGAGCGGCTGAAATGGGCCGCATCCAGGAAGCCCCAGCGCGCGGCCACGGCTCCGACCGGCATTCCGGCCAGGAGCGGATCGCGCAGTTCGCGGCGCGCCCCCTCCAGCCGCTGGGTCCGGATCCAGCTCGCCACGGTGGTCCCGGATTCATGGAAGACGTTGTGCAGGTGCCGGGTGGAGATGAAATGAGCCGCCGCGATGGACGCCGGTGACAGCATTGGATCGGCCAGGTGGGCATCGATGTACTCGCGGACGGATGCCGCCAACAGGGCCTGGGGCCTCATACGGTCGGGGGACATGTCCAGTTCCGAATGCAGCATCGTGGAGACGAGATCAAGGGCGTTGGTGGCCAGCCGCGATCCGCTGGGGCCGCTCAGCGCCTCCAGGTTCTCCGCGAGATGGGCGATGAAGGGGCCGACGATCGCGGCGAGGCCCCCGTCGGCGGCCATCCGCAGCGCCGAAAGCTGCGCGATGCAGTCCGGCGGCAGGGACAGCGCGTCCCAGGGAAACATCAACACCATGAGCCGGGCGTCGCCCTCGAAGGCAAGCGTGTACGGGCGGCTGGTGTCATAGATGGAGAGATCCCCCGGATGCAGGACTGCCTCGCGGTTGTCCTGGATCAGGAGTCCGGTACCCTGCAGCTGGAGATTGAGCTTGAAATAGCGCTGGTTGGACTGCGCAATCAGCGCCGGCGTGCGGTGGACCTCATGGCTCGAGGAGGAGACCTCGACGAGTGCCACACGGTCCAGCCTGCGGGCCCGCATGCGGCCGCGGAAGTTGTCCGCATCGGCGCTCGAGGCGGCCAGGGGAACGAAGGACTCCGCGACCAGGTGCCTCCAGTGGTCGAAAGATTCTGCTGTGCTGGTGAGGACATCCTGTCCGGCGGGGCTGGCCACTGGGCGGGTTGCAACTGCAGTCATCGAAGATCCTGACGCCGTCATAATTCTTGGAATGTGTCATGGGACACAGTCCTTTCAGGGTAGCGGCGCGGCCCGCCGATGTCATCTTTTTTCGACGCTCGGCGAATAAAGATTGCCTGGGGCCTAGCAGGCCAGCAGGGTCAGGAAGCCCTCCAGCTGCTCGTTCAGCCCGAGTTCCACCTGGCCTTCCGGGGTGAGTGCCGCCGTAATCTGCGCGCCGAGAAGGAGGTTGAGCAGCTGCCCGGCCAGGGCGGCGTCGTCGACGGCGGTGGTGACGGCGCCGGCCTGCCGCGCCTCGGCAAGGTACCGCCGCATCGCCGCAAGCCACTGCTCCATCGAATCCCGGTGGATCCGGGCCTTGCCGGGGTCATTGATGGCCTTCTGCCAGAACGGGATGACAATCCGGGCCTCGTTGATCCGCTCCTCATCCAGCGGCAGCACCTCGACGCAAAACGACCGCAGGGCCGCCAGCCCGGTCTGCCCGGCGGTGACTTCAGCGATGCGCTCGTTGGTGCGGTTGAAGACGTGCCCGAACGCGAAGGTCAGCAGGTCATCCTTGGTAGGGAAGTAGGGCTTGAGGGCGCCGTTCGCGAAACC
Source organism: Arthrobacter sp. 05N33_2 (assembly GCF_056397425.1). Classification (NCBI taxonomy): domain Bacteria; kingdom Bacillati; phylum Actinomycetota; class Actinomycetes; order Micrococcales; family Micrococcaceae; genus Arthrobacter; species Arthrobacter sp. 05N33_2. The sequence goes on along the minus strand of NZ_JBFTNJ010000004.1, from coordinate 82,263 downwards.
TGCCTCGAGGGCAATTTCCCGCATGGTGGCACTTTCGATCCCGAGCCGGGCGATGATCCGCCACGTGGCGTCGACGAGTTCAAGCCGCCGCTGGTCGTGGTCGACAATCTTTGGCACCGGACAGCTCCCCAAATATTTTGCGTCGGACTCTTGTGGCACAGCTTACATTTCCGTATTCTCTACAACTATAGAAAATAAAGTTCTGACCCGCCAGGGTCACCGAACGAAGGCCGTCATGATGACCGCACAAACTGACACCCGCACCCCTTACAGCCCCTACAGCCTGGCCACGGGCGCCGAAATCACCGCGGTCCAGGGCATCCTGCGTGCCGCGGGACTGCTGGGCGGGACCCGGCGCATCGCGTACCTCGGTCTGCTGGACCCCGCCCGGAACGCCCCGGCCGAAAGTGAGGACCGCCGGTTCCGGGTCTTCCTGCACGATGCCGCAGGGGGAAGGCCGGCCGATGTGACCGTTTCGGTCTCCAGCGGCACGGTGGTTACCGCCGTCGAGCTGGACACGGCGGCAACCGGCGAGCTCCCGGTGCTCGAGGAGGAATTCGAAGTCGTCGAACAGCTCCTGGCCACGGACGAGCGCTGGCTCAAGGCCCTCGCCAGCCGCGGTCTGGACGTCAGCAAGGTCCGCGTTGCCCCGCTGTCCGCCGGCGTCTTCGAGTACCCGGAGGAAAGGGGCCGGCGGATCCTGCGTGGCCTGGCCTTCGTGCAGGACTTCCCCGAGGACAGCGCCTGGGCGCACCCGGTGGACGGGCTCGTGGCCTATGTCGACGTCGTGAGCCAGGAAGTGACGCAGGTGCTGGACACCGGCGCCGTCCCGATTCCCGCGGAGCACGGCAACTACACCGATCCGGAGCTCACCGGCCCGCTGCGCACCACGCAGAAGCCCATCAACATCACGCAGCCGGACGGGCCCAGCTTCACGGTCACCGGCGGCAACCACGTCGAATGGGAAAAATGGAGCCTCGACGTCGGCTTCGATGTCCGCGAGGGGGTGGTGCTGCACAACCTTGCCTTCCAGGACGGCGACCGCCTGCGGCCCATCATCAACCGCGCATCGATCGCCGAAATGGTGGTCCCGTACGGGGACCCGTCGCCGATCCGGTCGTGGCAGAACTACTTCGACACCGGCGAATACCTCGTGGGCCAGTACGCCAACTCCCTGGAACTGGGCTGCGACTGCCTCGGCGAGATCACCTACCTCAGCCCCGTCATCAGCGACGCCTTCGGCAACCCCCGCGAGATCCGCAACGGCATCTGCATGCACGAGGAAGACTGGGGGATCCTGGCCAAGCACAGCGACCTCTGGACGGGCATCAACTACACCCGCCGCAACCGCCGCCTGGTGATCTCGTTCTTCACCACCATCGGCAACTACGACTATGGCTTCTACTGGTACCTCTACCTCGACGGCACCATCGAGTTCGAGGCCAAGGCCACCGGCGTGGTTTTCACCTCCGCCTACCCGGAAGGCGGCTCGGCCAACATCTCCCAGCTGGCTCCGGGCCTGGGCGCCCCGTACCACCAGCACCTGTTCAGCGCGCGGCTGGACATGGCGGTCGACGGCCTCACCAACCGGGTCGAAGAAGAGGACGTGGTCCGCCAGGGAATGGGCGAGGGCAACGAACGCGGCAACGCGTTCTCCCGGAAGCGGACTGTCCTGGCGCGCGAGTCGGAAGCCGTCCGGGAAGCCGACGCGCGCAGCGGCCGGACCTGGATCATTTCCAACCCGGAATCACGCAACCGCTTGGGCGATCCCGTGGGCTACAAGCTGCATGCCCAGGGCCAGCCCACTCTCCTGGCAGACCCGGAGTCCTCCATCGCCCGGCGCGCCGCCTTTGCCACGAAGGACCTGTGGGTCACGCGGTTCGCGGAGGAGGAGCGGTACCCCACGGGCGACTTCGTCAACCAGCACGCCGGGGGAGCAGGCCTGCCGGCCTACATTGCCCAGGACCGCGACATCGACGGCCAGGACATCGTGGTGTGGCACACCTTCGGCCTGACCCACTTCCCGCGTCCGGAGGACTGGCCCATCATGCCGGTGGACACGGTCGGCTTCAAGCTCCGGCCCGAGGGCTTCTTCGACCGCAGCCCCGTGCTGGACGTGCCGGCCAACGCTCAACAGTCCTCTGGCTGCCATGGCGATGGCGACGCCGGCGCACACTGCCACAGCTAGGCCGACGCCGTGAGTGTCGCAGCCAGCTTGGGCCGCCGGGCCGGCCCCGCCGGCGTCGTCTTCCATTCCCGGATCTGCGCCGCCGTGACCGCGGCGTCGTGCCTCGCGCATCTGTGGCTGGCCGCCGGGAACCAGCATGGGACCTGGCTGAACGTGCTCATGCTCGCCATGGTGGCAGTGTGCCTGCCGTGCGCCGTGCACATCTGGCGCCACGGCAGGCTCAGGGCCCTTCGCCAGGTGATGGCCGCGGCGCTGGCCATGACTGCGGTGCACGCGGTCCTGCTCCTCGGCACGGGAGCCGGCGGCACGGGCCACAGTCACCATGGAACCGCCGCAGCGGCCGCAGGGGCCGGCGGCGCCGGTGCGGCGCCGTCGGGCTCCGGGGCGCTGCTGGCAGTCATCGCGCTGGAAATGACGACGGCGCTAATCGCCGCGACGCTGCTGGCCCGGCTGCGGGCGGACCCCGGTCGGCCGTATCTTGGTTGAAGCGCAGCTGAAGCGCTGCTTCCGGGTTGGTCAGCGTCAGTCGTTGAACAGCCCCGCCAGGTCCTCCGCCGTCAGGGCGCCGCCGGTGAGTGCGTCGCCTTCCATGACGTCGGCGAAGAGCTGGGATTTTTTCGCCTTGAGCGCCATGACCTTCTCCTCGATCGTGTCCTTGGCGACCAGCCGGTAGACCATGACGTTCCGGGCCTGGCCGATCCGGTGGGTCCGGTCCACGGCCTGGGCCTCCGATGCCGGGTTCCACCACGGGTCCAGCAGGAACACGTAATCGGCCTCGGTGAGGTTCAGGCCGAAGCCGCCGGCCTTGAGGCTGATGAGGAATACCGGTGCGGCGCCGTTCTTGAACTCGTTCACGACGTCGGTGCGGTTGCGTGTGCCGCCGTCGAGGTAGCAGAACTCGATGTTCTCCTCGACCAGGCGCTCCCGGACCTTGCCCAGGAAACCGGTGAACTGGCTGAAGATCAGGGCCCGGTGCCCTTCGGCCACCAGGTCCGCGAGCTGCTCGAACAGGACATCGAGCTTGCTGGAACGCACCCCGGACAGGGAGGGATCGATCAGCGAGGGATCCAGGCTCAGCTGCCGGAGCAGGGTCAGCGACTGGAAGATGGTGAACCTGTTCTTGTTGACGTCCTCAATCAGGCCCAGGATCTTCTGGCGCTCCCGCTGCAGGTGGGTCTGGTAGACCTTCTGGTGCCGCGGGTTCAGCACGACTTCCAGGATCTGTTCCTGCTTGGGCGGCAGGTCACTGATGACCTGTTCCTTGGTGCGCCGCATCATGAGCGGCCGGACACGCCGCCGGAGCTTGTCCAGCTGCCCCTTGTCACCGTTCTTCTCCACCGGCTTCTGGTAATACTCGGCGAACCGTTTGGGGCTGGAAAAGAGCCCGGGAGCCACGATCGAGGTCAGTGCCCAGAACTCCATCAGGTTGTTCTCCAGCGGCGTGCCGGTGATGGCGAGTTTGAAGGCGGCGGGCAATTTGCGGGCGCACTGGTAGGCCTTGGACTGGTGGTTCTTGACGAACTGCGCCTCGTCCAGGACCAGCCCGGCCCAGGTCTGGGAGGCGTAGGCCTCGTAGTCGATCCGGAACAGGGCGTAGGAGGTGATGATGATGTCCGCTCCGGCCATCGCCTCGGCCGGGTGCGAGCCGCTCTTGGCGAAGGTTTCGCCGATGGCGCGCACGCTGAGCCCGGGCGCGAACCGTGCCGTTTCCGCCTCCCAGTTGCCCACCACGGAAGTGGGGGCGACGACGAGGAACGGGGCGGCCCCGGACCCGGCTTCATCGCCTGCGGCGGCGTCTTTTGCGGCGCAGATCAGTGCGAGGGCCTGGACGGTCTTGCCCAGGCCCATGTCGTCGGCCAGCACGCCGCCGAGGCCGTGGCGGTACAGGAAGCTCAGCCAGTTGAAGCCCTCCAGCTGGTACGGGCGCAGCTCGGCGTTCAGCGACCCGGGCAGCGGAAGGCCCTTGATGCCGCCTTCAAGCAGACCGCCCACGGACTCGCGCCACGCCGCGGCCTGTTCATCCACGATGCCCAGGTGTGCGAGCTCGTCCCACAGCCCGGCCTGGAAGCGGCTGATCTGCAACGGGGCGTCCTTGTCGCCGGGGTTGTCCTGCAGGGAGCGGGCCTCGTCGATCAGGGCCCGCAGCTGGTGCAGCTCCGGCAGATCCAGCGCGAAGTACGCCCCGCTGGGGAGCAGCATGCGGGTCTGGCCGGCGGCGAGGGCGGAAAACAGTGCCGCGAAGGAAACCGGCTGGCCCTCCAGGGTGATGACGATGCCCAGATCGAACCAGTCGCGGCTGTCCGTCGCCTTTGTGGAGATCGCCACCACCGGGGCCTCGTCGGCTTCGCGATAGTCCGCAATCTCGCCGGAGGTATCCACGGAGACGTCGGGGAGGTCGCGGAGCCGGGGGAGCACGTCCTCGGTGAAGGCGAGGGTGTCCAGTCCGGCCAGCTCTGCCGTTGCAGCCAGGCGCGGCGTGCCCCAGCCGCCGGTCGCGGATTCGCCCAGGGCCGGCACGACGTCCCAGGGCTGCCCGACCGCCTCGAGGATGCGAGCCTCGGCCGGGTCGTCCCGGTAGCCGTGATCGCCCGGGTGCCGCCACAGCGGCTGCGCCGTGACGAGGTTTCCGGACGTGTAGTGCCATTCCCAATGCAGCCGGACCCGGTGGTCGGCCCCGTAATTGGCCAGCAGGGACAGGGTGGGGACGGCGAGCGTGGGCAGTTCCACCGACTCGTCGGAGGCGGTAACCCGGGCGGTTTGCTTGAGCTTGGGGTAAAACCCGGTCAGGAAGCGGCTTTCGTCCCGTGCGGGGATGTGCAGGGTGGTCCCGCCCGTGACGAAGGTCAGCAGTTCCTCGCTGAGACCGCTTTCCAGCGGGGCGAGGGTGATGACGGGGTCGGCGGGGGCGGTACCGGGCAGGGCGCCGCCGCCGGACGCCAGGAAGATTCCGTGCGCCGGGCGGCCGATGGTCCCGACCGACGCCGGATCCATCACCTCACCTTCGACCGTGATGGTCGGCGCGAGCTCCAGACCACCGTCGTCCCCGCCGGTGCCGATGCGCGCCAGGTTCAGCCCGACGGCGGCAGGCTGCTCGACCAGCCGCACCGGCTCCGTGCCGCGGCTGTGCACCAGGGCGACGCCGATTTTCTGGGCCTGGGACAGCAGGCTCCACAGGTTCTTGCCGGCATAGGTGTTCAGTCCCAGCCACAGTCCGGTGCCGGAGTGCTGGCGGTTTGCCACAGCGGTGTGCGAGGCGAGGAATTCCTGCATCCACTCGACGTGCGCCTCGTTGCATTCGCGCCGGTAGTTCAGGTAGCTCAGTGTGCTCCAGGAGACGTCGCCGCGGATCCACTTGCCCTTGGCGCCCATGATGACGGGGCGTGCCTTGAGCTGGCGGACGCTGCGGAGCGGGTCGCGGCGGCCCGTGTAGGAAAAGTGCGGGGCGGGTTCCTCGACGTCAAACTGGAGCGCCAGCGGGGTGCCGTTGGCGGACGGCGTGATCCCCGGGTGGGCGATCAGGGGGCTAAGGGCCTGCTCCCAGTCGGCCATTTCCGGTGGCGCGCTTTGGCGGGACAGCCGCGTGCCCTCGGCGGGGGCCAGCAGCTGCATCCTGGTGGCGGGGTTGTCTTCGGCCGCGAAGAGCAGGGCCGCCACGTGCTTGCAGTCCTTGCGGACCGGGCAGCTGCAGACGCCCACCGTGCAGCTCCAGCCGCCTGCCTTCCGGACCAGCTTCGCCGTCGTGGAATAGGGCACGTCGGAACCGCCCCGCACCTTGCCCAGCAGCAGGCCTGTGGCGGCGTCGAAGGAGATCCCGGAAACGCGGCTCCCCATGGCGTAGGCGAGCCCGGCCGCGAGGGAGCGGTCGTTGATCGCGGGAGTCTGTATTGCCAGTGCCGCACTCTCGTCCGGATGGGATGGCATGTGCGCGCTACTTTCGGCAGGTGGTCATCTGATCCATCTTACCGAGCCGGCCGGGACCCCGGAACTTCGCCGCCGCCAGCACAAGCGCCGCTCAAACTTCGCCTGACGTTCAACCGGGGCTCGGCCGCCGGCCGTGACGACGGCCCTACCGTGGAGAGGTCCGGAGTATCAGCAGCGCCAGCAGTAAGGATTCCGCATGACCCACAGTGAGCCCACCATCCAGTCCGCCCACAGCTACCCCACCGTGCTGACCACCGAAAGCCTCAAAGGCGGAAACGAGGACGTCGTCGACGCGAACGTCAACGTGGTCAACGCCATGTTCGAGGAGTTGCTGGACACGGAAGAGATCTCCCCGGCCGCGCTGCGCAGTTACTACGTGGACTTCTACCTCACGCAGGCGCTGGCCGGCGGTTTCGCGCAGTACGTGTTCACCGCGCCCGAACGCGAGGAAGTCGACCCCTACGTCCGGGAAGGCCTGGAGGCCATGGGTGCCGCCGCGCACCTGGAGCTCTTCAACCGCACGGTGGCCGCCTTCGGCGCCCTGACCGACACCGACGTCGACAGCTACCTCGACGGCGGCAGCGGCTGGGCCGCCGGAAGCACAGAGGAAGACGAACCGGGCGACGGGGTCTCCGACGCCGTTCGGCGCATCGAAGAACTGGACGGGGAATTCGAGTCGATCCTCGCAACAGAGGACATCGCTGCGCTGAATGCCGCGTGGCTGCGCGGCCAGGAGGACTTGCTGGTCCTTTCCGACGACGACCTCGACGCCCACATTGCCGGGCGGGTGGCCCGGCTTTCCGACCTCGCGGAGCGCCAGGCGGCAGCCGCGGAGGAGGCGCTCCTGGACGCGCCGGAGTTCGAGCAGATCATCCGCGAGCTGTGCGCCCTCGCGGGCCACAGCCTGGTGCGGATCACCATGGGCGATCCGAATTATGAGCACAACGGGGAGACCACCCTGGCCTGGCACTTCACCACGGAACAGGGCGAATTCCTCATGCTGGAGGACGACGACGAGGCCTTCATGCTCAATCCGCGGACCCAGGAAATCCTCGCGGCTGTGGTGTTCGAAGAGGCTGTTGACTTCGAAGGGGCTGTTGAGTTCGCAGGGTCAGCGGAGTTCGAAAAGGCCCGCCCGTAGGCGGCCTTCCGCGACAGTTTTCCGGTACGGCCGGCGTCTGCCCCCAAATGCAGGCGCCGGCCGTGCCGTGTTGAGCAACCCGTGCCGACTAACTCTGGCCCGGCCGTGCCGGGTTTAGTTTTCCTGCCCGGCGGACCGGGCCCGGCGGATCCGCGGCCGGCGAGCCTACCCGGCCGGCGGTGCGGTGATCATTTCCCCGGAGGGTGACACGAGGAACCAGACCCCGCCGACGCCCTGGCCGTTGATGTCCCCCGCGGCCTGGTCCTTGGAGTAGTAGTAGATCGGCATCCCGTTGATGGTCACCTGCATCTTTCCGTCAGCCGTGGGAATGGTTCCGACCTTGCCGGTGACGCCGTTAACTGTGGGAGTCGCCGTCGTCGACGTGACAGCGGGCCACGACGTCAGGCACGCGCCGGTGCAGACGCTGTTCCCGGAATCCTTCGTGTTCTTGGTGAAGAAATAGACGCTCAATCCCTGGTCGGCCACCACGATCTGGCCCGCCTTGGACTCGCCCACCGAGAGCTCCGCCGCGGCCATGGACGACGGCGCGGAACTCGCCGGCGCGCTGGACTCTGCGGGAGCCGACGTGGCCGGTGCCGCCGACGTCGGCGTCGTGGTCGTTCCGCCGCCGCAGCCGGACAGGAGGGCGGCCAGAGCGAACGCGGACAAGCCAATGCTGAGATGCTTCTTCATTTGCTGCTCCTAGACTCGAGCCAGCCCAACTCGGAGGCCGGCGCTACGAGATACGACGCCATGGAGAGCGGAATGGTTCATGACGGAACCGACATGTTCGTGTCGGGCTGTCCTGGGGCACACTGAACTATTGGGCCTGCCCGTACGTCGTAGAGGGGCAGAGCACGAATTTCCGGGAGGTGGGCAATGCCGCTGGACGAAGACGTCGTGGCTGCGATTTACCGCGACCACGGAACGGCCCTGAAACGCTTTGTCCTCAGCGTCTCCCGGGATCCTCAGCTCGCCGACGACGTCGTCCAGGAGACGGTGCTGCGGGTCTGGCAGCAGGCGCCGCAGATCACTGGCAGCCTGCGCAGCTACCTGTTCCGGACGGCCCGCAACATCATGATCGACAATTACCGCAAGGCCCAAAGGCGGCCGCAGGAAGCCGGCGACCGCGATGTCCAGGCCCTCCCGGAAGGCGGCGTCGGCGCCGGGCGCATCGACGAACTGCTCAACAAGGTGCTGATGGAGGAGGCGTTGCTGCGGCTCAGCGCGGAACACCGCGAAGTCCTTGTTGCGCTCCACTACCGCCGCTACACAGTCCAGGAGGCATCCGCCCAATTGAAGATCCCCAGCGGCACGGTGAAGTCCCGGGCGTTCTACGCCGTCCGGGCCCTACGGACGATCCTCGACGAAATGGGGGTGCAGCAGTGAACGGGACCGAGTTGCATCACTTCCTCGGCGCGTACCTGCTCGGCGGGCTGGAGCAGGCCGAAGCCGCGGCCTTCGAGCAGCATCTTGCGGTGTGCGCCCACTGCCGCCAGGAGCTGGACGAACTTGCCAGCCTCCCCGCGCTGCTGGACGCGATCCCGGTGTCCGACGCCGTCGCGCTAACCGCCGCGGCGGCGGCCGCCCGGGACCGCGCGCTGGTCCCGCCGGAACCCGAACCTGTCCCAAGCCGGCTCCTGGACGAGCTCGCCGCCCGACGCCGGAAGGTGCGGCGCCGGTGGACGTCGGCGGTGGCCGCGGCGGCCGCCGCATGCCTGGGGCTGGGGATCCTGGCTGGTCCGCTGCTGAGCCAACCCGCCAAACCGGACGCGAGCTATTCCGTTGCGGCCAGCAGCGGGTTGGAGGTCACGGTGGGGCTCGTCAAGAAAACCTGGGGCACCGAACTGGCGGTGGACGGCCGCAGCCTGCCCGTCGCCGGGACCCTCTCACTCTGGGTAAAGGACCGTGACGGCGGCGTGGACCGCGCCTGCGCGTGGACGGCGACGCCCACCGGCAGAGTCCGGATCACCGGGGCGACGCCGGTGCAGCTGGCCAGGATCGCCAGTGTCGAGATGCGCGATGAGCAGCAGCAGACCGTTGCTGTCATCGCCGTGCCCCAGGGGTAGCCCACTCGTGGGGCGCTGCGGTCCGTCCGGTCCGGGACATGCTTCCGGTCCGGGACATGGAAACCGACGCGGGCCTACATCTTCGCGAGCTTGGCCCGCATCGCCATGTAGATGCCGTAGCAGATCAGGCCTACGCCCACTGCGGCCAGCAGGTACACGCCGAACGGCTGCTCCCGCAGGGCCTTCAGGCTGCCGTCGAGCCCGGTTGACTCTTCGGGGTGTGCCTTCACCGTGGCGATGATGATGAGCAGGCCCACCAGCAGCAGGGCAAAGCCTTTGGCAACGTAGCCCACCATGCCGATCACCGTCACTGCGGTGCGCGCCTGCGGCTGGGACGGCATCCGCAGGTACTTGATGAAGGACTTCTTGAAGCCGCGGATCGCGTAGACGATCCCGGTGACGGCTACCGCGGCGCCGATGATCACCAGGAGTGCGACGCCTCCCGGTGCCTTCATGAGGTTTACGGTCATATCGGACGTCGACTCGCGGTTGTCGGAGCCGGCCCCGGTGGCGACCGACGCGAGCGTCAGGGCGAACGCGGTGTACACCACGGCCTGCAGGGCCGCCTTGAGTTTCTTGCCGACCTTTTTCTTGGTCGGCAGGTGCCCGAAATCGAAAATGGCGTCGGACGCCTGCCAGATGGCCAGCGCCACGCAGGCGGCAAACGACGTCCAGAGCAGCAACGGCCCCGCCGGCTGCCCGGCGAGCTCTTCCACCGCGCCGCTGACATCGGCCTGGCCCTGGCCGCCCATGGCAAGCCGGATCGCGACCAGCCCGATGAGGAAGTGCAGCAACCCCGACACGGCGAACCCGGCCCGCGCTGCGATTTCGAGGGGCTTCGAATTGGTGACGTCCTCGGCGACGTCAGCAGCGTCGTTCAATTCTCGTTTGATGATCGTTTCCTTAGTACTACCCAGCGTGGTTCGTTCCGTAATCGTGCCACGCGAAGCCGCTCAACAAAAGGTACCCGCGCGCCGTGGTGCCTAAATCCGGCGGTAGCTGAGGTCGAAGATCAGGCGGCCGGCTTCGTGCGCCTTGTTTTCGAAACTGGTCAGAATACGGCCCTCAAACCGCGGCGCCCACCCGCCGGTCCCGTCGACGCCCTCGTTGGGTCCGGTGTGCTCGGTGCTGACCGGCGCCCGGCCTTCCTTGACCGGTGCTCCGCCCACGCGGGACTCGACGCCGGATTCCCACACCTGGGTCAGGGGGCTGTCCGCGCCGGCGCGCTCGCCCTCGTGCAGGTTCTCGAACTCCGCCGAGCCCGCCATGACCTCGCGGACGTGAACGGCGTAGTTGGACCAGTCGGTCGCGATCCGGAAGATGCCGCCGGGCCTGATGGCCCGGGCGGCGAGATCAGCGAACGCCGGTTGAATGAGGCGGCGCTTGTGATGCCGGGACTTGTGCCATGGATCCGGGAAGAACACCCATAGTTCCGTGACGGAGCCAGCCGGGAGCATGGTTGCGAGCACCTCAGGGGCGTTCGCCTCGACCACCCGCACGTTGCTCAGTCCGCGGCTGTTGATTTTGATCAAGGTGTTGGCCAAGCCGGGGGTGTAAACCTCCACGGCCAGGAAGTCCTTGTCCGGGTTTTGCTCCGCGGCGTGGCAAACGGCGTCGCCCAGCCCGGAGCCGATCTCGACAACCAGCGGAGCCGTGCGGCCGAATTCGGCCTCTGCGTCGAACACATAGTCCGGGTGGACGGAGGTGTTGGCGACATGGCGGGGGACCTCAACCGCCCAACGGTCTGCGTGTTCCTCCCAGGCCGCCTGGCGTCGGCCCTGAAGGCGCGTGCCGCGGCGTACAAAGCTCACCGGGCGGCCCCCATAGGTGCCGAACGAGGCCTGGCTGCCGGGGGTCACGGGGCGCGGCAACTGGCTCTGGTCCGGGAAGCCGGACTCCGGGTTTGCCTGCAGGCCGGGGGATTCTGGGGATTCGCTCATCCCTTCCAGAATAGTTGAGTTCGCCGGGCCGGGCCGCCCGGGGATCCCGCGGCCGCCCCGGCGGGCCGGCCGCGGAGGAAGGATTGAAGGGAAGGGGTGAAGACGCGGGCCTGCAAGAATGGGGCGGGTGACCTCAGCTGGGAAAACTGACGAGTTGGACCATTCGGCCGGCGCCGTTCTCCGGGACGGCCCCGTCGGGCCGCCGCGCGCTGCCGGCCGCCGGCAGCTCGCGTATTTGGGGATCTGCCTGGTCCTGATCGGGCTGAACCTCCGCACAGTGTTTTCGAGCTTCGCTGCGGTACTGCCGGAGGTGACGGCCGACGCCGGGCTTCCGGCCTGGGCGGTCATGGTGCTCACCACCGTCCCGGTGACGCTGCTCGGGGTGTTCGCTCCGCTCGCCCCTGGGCTGGCACGCCGGTTCGGGGCCGAACGGGTGCTGCTCGGTGCCATGGCGGTGCTCACCGCCGGGCTGCTGCTGCGGCCCCTGGAGCTGCCGGCGGCCGGCCACCTTCCGGCTCTGCTCGCCGGGACCGCCGCGTGCGGGGCCGCGATTTCACTGTGCAACGTGCTGCTGCCGGGCGTGGTCAAGCGTGACTTTCCGCATCGCCTGGGCCTCATGGGCGGCCTCTACACCACGGCGATCTGTGCCTCGGCCGCGCTCGGTGCCGGCTTCACGTTCCCGGTCTTCCGCGCGAGCGGGGAATGGACGGCGGCGCTCTGGTTCTGGGCGTTGCCGGCCGGCGTCGTCCTTCTGCTGTTCCTGCCGCCGGCGCTCCGGGCCCGTCCCGGCGGGGCGGCGCGGCCGGCCGGAGGCGTCAACGTCTGGCGTTCCGCCGTGGCCTGGCAGGTGACCGGGTTCATGGTCCTGCAGGCCATGATGTCCTTCAGCGTCTTCGCCTGGCTGGCGCCGATCCTGCGCGAACGGGGGGTGGACGGCGGCACGGCCGGCCTGATCGTCTCGGCCTCGATTGCGCTGCAGATGCTGGGCTCGCTGTTCGCGCCGGCGCTGGCCACCAGGTTCCGGGACCAGCGTGCCCTCAACACGGTGGTGGCGCTCATGACCGGCGGTGGCTTCGCGCTGAGCATCTTCGGGCCTGTGGAACTCCTGTGGCTGTGGACCGGGCTGCTCGGCCTGGGGCAGGGAAGCCTGACCGCCGCCGCGCTGACGCTGATCATGGTCCGCACCCGGGACGGGCACACCGCGGCCCACCTTTCCGGGATGATGCAGGGCGTGGGCTACGGGATTGGCTCCAGCGGCACGCTCCTGGTCGGCCAGCTGCACCAGTCCACCGGATCCTTTGCCGCGGCGGGTGTGCTGTTCATGCTGGTGGGCTCTCTCGCAGCGGTGTTCGGGTACCGGGCCGGGCGCAACCGCTACATCGGCGACTGACGTTTTAAATGCGATGAGCTATCAGTTGTGGCTGTCCTGGACCCTCCAGAACAGCCACAGCTGATAGCTCAACCGGGCGGGACCGGATCAGAGCGTGAGGTCCTTGCCCTTGGTTTCCGGGATGGTGAAGACGCAGGCCGCGGAGATGGCAAGCAGCAGCACGGCGTACACATTGAACAGCTGCGGCATCTGCACGGTGGTGCCGAGCCACTGCTGCAGATAGGGCGCGGTTCCGCCGAACACGGCCACACAGATCGAGTAGGGCACTCCGACGCCCACGGTGCGGATGCTGGTGGGGAACAGCTCGGCGTAGACGGCCGGGACGATCGCCGCGCTGGCGGCGATGAAGATCAGCATGACGGACATGCTGACGGCCAGCTGCCAGGCGGAATCCTTGAGCAGGGCGGTCATCGGGAAGTGCATGATTCCTGCGCCGATCGCACCGGCCCACAGCACTTTCTTGCGTCCGATCCGGTCCGCCAGCTTGCCCCAGAAGGGCAGCGCCGCGATGAACACGATGTTGCCGATCACGCCGGCCCACAGGGCCTCGCCCCGGTCGATCTTCAGGGCGGTGGTGGCGTAGCTGGGGGCGACGACACCCCAGATGTAGTAGATCACGGTCAGGCCGACCGTCAGGCCGATCACCTGGAGGGCCTGCTTGCGGTGGCGGACAATCTGCGGCCAGATCGGAGCGCGCTTCTCCGTCGCGGCCTCACCCTCGAAGACGTCCGTTTCGTGCAGCCGGGACCGCATGATCAGCGCGTAGAGACCCATGGCCGCGCCGATCAGGAACGGGATACGCCAGCCCCACGCGTTCATGAGTTCGGTGCTCAGCGTCATGTTCAGCACGGCACCGAGCAGGGTTCCGAACAGGATGCCCACGGTGCCGGAGGTGTAGATCAGGGTGGCCCAGAAGCCGCGGTGTTCCTTCGGCGCCATTTCGGACAGGTACGTCTGCGACGACGGCAGCTCGCCGCCGTGGGCCAGGCCCTGGATCAGGCGCGCCACCAGGAGCGTGAGCGATGCCCAGACGCCGACCGCCGCGAACGTCGGCGCGATGCCGATCATCAGGCTGCCCACCGACGCCAGCCCCACGGCCAGGGTCATCGAAGCCTTCCGGCCGATCCGGTCACCGATCCAACCGAACAGGAAGCCGCCGAAAGGGCGGGCAACGAAGCCGACGGCGAAAATCGCCAGCGTGGACAGCACCGCGGACGCAGGATCCGACTTGCTGAAAAGCTGGCTGGCGATGAACGGCGTGAACGTGGCGTAGATGGCCCAGTCATACCATTCGACGGCATTGCCGATGCCGGTGCCGACGAGCGTCTTGCGGGTGGATGTTCGGGTTGCCGCCGGCGTGATCGTGGCTGCAGTCATGGTCTTCTCCCTCGGGGGTGCGGGCTAGGAAAGGGCGGAGGCGGCGGCTACCGTGTTGGCCGCGGCAGGAGCGTCGGCGGCCGCGAGTGCGGCCAGCCTTGAGATGGCGAGCTCGGCGTAGAGTGCGGCGCCGTCAGCCAGCACGCCGTCGTCGAACGTGGCGTACGGGGAGTGATTGAACGCGGAGGTGGCATGGTCGGTGTCCCGGGGGACGGCGCTCAGCCCGATGAACGTGCCGGGGACCTCGGCCAGAACCCTCGAGAAGTCTTCGGAGCCGCTCAGCGGGGTGGCCCAGCGGGAGAGCCGGGAGTCGCCGAACAGGCCCGCAATGACGTTCTCCGCGGTGTGCGTTTCGTCCTCGTCCGTGATGGTCAGCGGATACTCCTGCTGGTAGTCGACGTCGACGTCGAGGCCGTGTGCCGCCGCGATTCCCGTCAGCAGCCGCGGCACGGCGTCCATCATTTTCTGCCGGGCTTCCTCGGAGAAGGTCCTGATGGTGGCCTCGATGCGCGCGGTTTCCGGGATGATGTTGCGCTTGGTGCCGGCCTGGAGGACCCCCACGGAGAGGACCACGGGGTCAAACATGTTGAACTGGCGGGTGATCATGACCTGGAGGGCAGTGACCATCTCGGCGGCCGCCGTGACGGGGTCCTTGGCCGAGTGCGGGGCCGACCCGTGACCGCCAGCGCCGAGCACGGTGACCACCAGGCCGTCGGAGGAACTCAGCATGACGCCGGGCTTGGTGCAGAACGTGCCGTGCGGTTCGAGGGCGGAAAACACGTGCATGCCGTAGGCGGCGTCCACACGCCGGCCGGCGGCATCCAGCACGCCTTCGCGGATCATGTGGCTCGCGCCGTCGAAGCCTTCCTCGCCGGGCTGGAACATCAGGACGACGTCGCCGGCCAGCTGGTGCCGGCGTTCGGCCAGGAGGGTGGCGGCCCCTGCCAGCATGGAGGTGTGCAGGTCGTGGCCGCAGGCGTGCATGGCGCCGTCGATCCTGGACGTATAGTCCACGCCCGTCTTCTCCTGCACCGGCAGGCCGTCCATGTCAGCGCGCAGCAGCACCGCCGGGCGGGAGCCCCCTTCGGTCCCGGGCCCCTGGCCCCGCAGTACTGCGGTGACCGACGTCGTCTCCTGGCCCAGGGTGATCTCGTAGGGAAGCCCGTCCAAGGCCTTGAGCACCTTCTCCTGGGTGCGGGGCAGCGCCAGGCCGATCTCGGGTTCCCGGTGCAGTTCGTGGCGGAGCCGGGCAAGGTCCGTCTGCATTTCCCGGGCATCTGCGGTGATCGGCACGTGTTCTCCTTGTTTGTCGTTTGTCGTTTATCGAAAATCGCCTGGTTGGCGACTGGCTTGTTTTCGAAGTTCCTTGGTTCACGTCCGGCGGGGACGTCCTGCGTCTATTCTCAAGTGACACAGTTCACACCCGCCCGAAGGGCAGAAAAAATGCACGAATAGACTGTTGCCGCAGGTTTCGTGCATGGATGAAGGGAGAAATGATGGAACTCAGCGAGGACGATCTCGCCCTGATCAACGTCCTGCAGATTGCCCCGCGGCTGAGCTGGGCGGATGCGGCCCAGGTGCTGGGCGTGCACGCCACCACCCTGGCCGCCCGGTGGGAGCGGCTGCTGGACTCTGGCGTGTCCTGGATCACCGCCCACCTGATCGGTGACCCCCAGCAAATGTGCCTGGCGTTCGTCGCCGTGGATTGCGAAATGCACCGGCGCGAGGAAGTCACCGCCAGGCTCGCCGAGATGCCGGAAATCGTCACGGTGGAGGAGGCGGCCAGCCACCGGGACCTCATGCTGACAGTCATTACGCCCTCCCTGGACGATTTCAGCCTGAAAGTCATCTCCCGGCTGAAGGAGATTGACGGCCTCCTCAAATATCAGACCGCCCTGTGCACCAGGCTGCACGCGAGCGGCGGCTCCTGGCGGCTGAACGTGTTGAGCCGCGCGCAGCAGGCCGCCGTGCGGGCGTTGGCCGGGCCCGAGGCCACCGGGGTTGCCCAGGCTGCCGCCCGGGAGGCGCTGCCGGAAAGCCACCTGGCGCTCCTGCCGTTCCTGGCCAGGGACGGGCGGGCCACGGCGGCGGACATTGCCCGCGGCCTCGGCAGGCACCCGGCCACCGTCCAGCGCCAGCTCAACCGTGTGCTCGCCAGCGGCATCCTGTCATTCCGGTGCGAGGTGGCCCAGAAACTCTCCGCTTTCCCCGTGACCTGCCAATGGTTCGTCAACGTCCCCGCCGGGCGGCACGAGGCCGCCGCCGCCGAGCTGAGGACCATGCGAAACGTCCGGCTCAGCGCCTCCACCACGGGGCCCACGAATTTCGTGATCATCATGTGGCTGCAGTCCCTAGCGGACGTCATGAACATCGAGGTGGCGCTGCAACAAAAAGTGCCCGGGATCGAGCTCGTGGAAAGCGTCGTCATGCTGAGCACCGTCAAGCGTGTGGGCTGGATGCTGAACCCGGACTCCAGGGCCAGTGGCGCCGTCGTGGTTCCTGCCCAGGGGTTCGACGAGGCGGGCTGACGGCGGCGGACCGGCAGCTGATGGGCCCACCGGCCAGCTGATAAGCCCACAGGCGGGCGGGCTGTGAGGGTCCGGTTGTAAGCTGTGGCACGTGCCCCAGACCGACCCGCCCCATCACCAGGAATCCCGTCCGAAAGCCGTCCCGGAATCGGCCGGCATCTTCCACCGCAGCTACCTGCTGGTGACCCTCGGCGCCTGCGCGCTCGTGTTCCTGGCGGCCTTCGAGTCCCTGGCGGTGACCACCATCATGCCGCTCGTCAGCCGGGAACTGGACGGTGCGGGACTCTACGCCTTGGCCTTCGCCGGGCCGCTTGCCACCGGGGTGATCGGCATGGTGGCCGCGGGCAGCTGGTCGGACCGCAAGGGGCCGGTGGCGCCGCTCCTGGCCGCAGTGGGCATGTTCGTGCTCGGCCTGCTCATCGCCGGTACCGCCGGAACCATGCCGGTCCTCGTGTCCGGACGGCTGGTGCAGGGACTCGGCGGGGGTGGGCTTACCGTGGCCCTCTACGTGGTGATTGCCCGGGTCTACCCGCCGGTCCTGCATCCGAAAATTTTCGCCGCCTTCTCCGCGGCCTGGGTCATCCCGTCCCTAGTGGGACCGTTCGCGGCCGGCGCCGTGGCCCAGCTGGCCGGCTGGCAGTGGGTCTTTCTCGGTGTGGTCGGACTCGTGGTGCCGGCCCTGCTCCTGACGGCCCCGGCCCTGCGCGGCCTGAACGGCAGCACGGGCGCCGACGGAGATTCCCCGGCCGCTGAGCCAGGGCCCCGCGGCCGGCCGGGAGGCCTTGCCAAGTTGGCGCTGGCGGCGCTGGCAGCGCTCGCCGTGCTGGGCCTGAACCTGTCCGCCGCGGTACCGGTCGCCGGCGGGGTGCTGGCGGCGGCCGCCGTCGCCGTCGCGCTCCTGGCCGTCCGTCCCCTCATGCCGCGGGGAACGCTGACCGCCCGGCGCGGCCTGCCGAGCGTGATCCTTACCCGCGGCCTGGCATCCGCGGCGTTTTTCGGCGCCGAGGTCTACCTGCCGTACCTGCTCGTGGAACGCTACGCCTTCGCCCCGACGTTTGCTGGCCTCACGCTCACCGGCGGCGCCATCGCCTGGGCTGCTGCGTCGGCCATCCAAGGCCGGCTGGGGACCCGGCTGGAGCACCGGAGGGCGGTGCGGATCGGATCGGCCCTGGTCCTTGGCGCCGTCGTCCTGGCCCTCGTGACCACGGTGCTGGCCTGGCCGGCCGGGGTCGCGATCGCGGGATGGATCTTCGCCGGGGGCGGCATGGGCCTGATGTATCCGCGGCTGAGCGTCATGACCCTGGCACTCTCCACCAAGGACACCGAGGGTTTCAACAGTTCGGCGATGTCCATTTCGGATTCCCTCGGCGGCGCCCTGGCCCTCGCCGGCACCGGGATCGTGTTCGCAGCGTTCGCGACGGCGGCGCCGTCGGCGTCGTTTGCCGGAGTGTTCGCGCTGACGGCGGTGATCGGGATCGCCGCCGTGGCCGTCGCGCCGCGCGTCGCCGTCGTCCCGGCCGCCGTCACCAAACGCGCGTAGCGGCACTGCACCGTAGCGGCGCTGCACCATGACGCGCACAGCACCGTAACAAGCACTGCACAGGAGCCCCGGCCGGATGATCCGGCCGGGGCTCCTGTGCGTCAGCGCTCCTTTGTTTCAGCGCTCCTTTGTTTCAGCGCTCCCTTGTTTCCGCGCGGGGATCAGGCAGCCGCGCGGGCTTCCTCGTGCGAGCGGACGGCCTTCCATTCCACAATCCGGGCCTGCTGCAGCGGGGACTTGCGGTTGAAGTGCCAGGCCGCGCCCAGCAGCAGGAACCACACGGGCGCCACGAAGAGTGCCAGCCGGGTGTCGTCGGCCTGCCCCAGGGCCACCAGCATGAACACGAAGAACGCGAGCACGACGTACGGCATGAAGGCGGAGCCGGGCATCTTGAAGGACGAAGCCTCGTGCAGGGCCGGCCGGCGGCGGCGGAAGACGATGTAGCTGACCAGGATCATGGACCACACAAACATGGTCAGCACGGACGCCACGGACGTGACCACCGTGAACGCGCCGATCACGGAGTCGCCGGAATAGAGCAGGACCAGGCCGGCCAGCAGGAAGATGCAGGAGAACAGCAGCGCGTTCTGCGGTACTTTGCGGACGCTGAGCTTTCCGAACGCTTTGGGCGCGTTCCCGTCCTGGGCGAGGCCGTAGACCATCCGGGAGGTTGAGTAGATTCCGGAGTTGGCGCTGGAGGCGGCGGAGGTCAGGACCACAAGGTTGATGACCACCGCGGCGATCCCCAGCCCGGCGAGGGTGAACATGCCGATGAACGGGCTGCTGGCGGGGTCGATGGTGCGCCACGGATTGACGGCCATGATGACCACCAGGGCGCCCACGTAGAAGAGGAGGACGCGGACCGGGATGGAGTTGATGGCGCGCGGCAGGTTCTTCTCCGGGTCCTTGGTTTCGGCGGCGGCGGTGCCCACCAGTTCGATTCCGGCGAAAGCGAAGATGGCGATCTGGAAGCCGAGGACGAAGCCGAACATGCCGTGCGGGAACATGCCGCCGTCGTTCCACATGTTGGCGAGGTTGGCTTCTGCGCCGTTCGGGGACGTGAAGTGGGTGGCGATCATGACCGCGCCGGTGACGATCAGGGCCACGATGGCGACCACCTTGATGATGGCAAACCAGAACTCCGCTTCACCGAACGCCTTCACGGTGGGGAGGTTCAGGAGGATCAAGACCACGGGCGTGAGCAGCGCGGGGATCCACAGGGGCGTGCCGGGAGCGAGCTTGTCCACGTAGCCGGAAATGGCGACGATGTCCGCCACCCCGGTGACCACCCAGAAGAACCAGTAGGACCATCCGGTGAAGAAGCCGGCCCACGGCCCCAGGAGGTCACCGGCGAAGTCGCTGAAGGACTTGTAGTTCAGGTTGGAGAGCAGGATCTCGCCCATGGCACGCATCACGAAGAACAGCATGAAGCCGATAATCATGTAGACGAAGATGACGGAGGGGCCGGCGAGCGA
Organism: Arthrobacter sp. 05N33_2; assembly: GCF_056397425.1. NCBI lineage: Bacteria > Bacillati > Actinomycetota > Actinomycetes > Micrococcales > Micrococcaceae > Arthrobacter > Arthrobacter sp. 05N33_2. Next base: position 62,694 of record NZ_JBFTNJ010000004.1, on the reverse strand, counting down.
GATGGTCTTCCCGGACCCCATGAACAGGCCGGTGCCAATCGCGCCGCCGATGGCGAGCAGCTGGATGTGGCGGTTGCCGAGGGCCCGGGCGAGGTGCGGTTCGCGGTTCCCGGAGTCACCGTTGGCGGAGGCGGCAGTTCCAGTTTGGGCAATGTCAGATTCTGCAGTGGCCGGAGCGGCCGTGGTGATGCGTTCAGACATGAGGCTTCTTCCTTGTCACAGGCGGTCGCCGGCGGGGGTTCCACAGTGCGGGCCGCACGGATCCGTCAGAGTGTGACGGAGGTAACAGTTTTGGCGGGTAGATCAAGGTTAGGGCCGGTATTTCGTGGTCCCTGTTGTCACGTCGGTCCGCGTAGGTGGACCGTCTGGTCGGTGGAGTGCCGCCGCGCTCCCGGCGTGACGAAGCTCCCGGAAGGCGCGGGAGCCGGTCCGGGACCCTCATCTTTCGCCGGGCCCTAGGGAAAATTGCGACGCCGGCACGCCCGCCCGCTGCGGGGCTCCGAATCGCATTGGCGCAGATCACCCGCCCGTGGGCGGCTTCGACAGCTGTCGATCATCTTAGCTTCAGTTGTCGTCCGCTGTCTTTTGTCATATTTTGCGCGGCGGGGCTTCTGAAACCTGGTCGATGCCGATCTGGACGATGCCAACGTGGACATTCACAGGGTGCGGGCTGAAGTGCCGCCGCACCGCCGCGGCCACGGCCCGGGCCACCTCCGGGGCCGGGTACGCCCCGCTCACGCCGATGCGCGTCCTCACAGTCGAAGGTGTCGCGCCGGCACCGGAATCGATGACGTCAACAGCCGGCGGCGCTTCTCCGGTCACGGCCGACCGGGCCGCGCCCGCGATCGTTTGCCAGAGCGGTCGCGCCGGATACACCGCCGTCACGCCGTGAACGGCCTCGATGACCGCCCGCAGCTGGGCCGGCAGCGCGGCGTCGGGCAGTTCGGCCGGCAGCGCAGCGTCGGGCAGCTCGGCCGGCAGCGCGCCGTCGGGCAGTGCCGCAGGCGTGCCGTGCCCGGGAGGCAAGGGCTGGGTCATGGCGTCTCCTCTGGGTCTGGATTGCCGGGCTCCAAAACGTCGGTGATCGTGACATCTATCGCCGTGATGTTCAGTTCTGTCTGCAGGGCCAGGGTCGTGGCCAACTTCCAGCGAAGCGCGGTGGCGCGCTGTTCCAAGGGATGCCCGTAGACGACGGCGAGGTCGACGCCGATGGTGATGGGGGCCCCCGGCTCGGTGACGTCCCCGTACAGGCGGCATTTTCCGGCAGCGGTGCCGGGCAGGGAATCCGCAACAGAGCGGATCAGCGCCGATATGGCGCCCTCTGTCTCGGTGAGGAGGTCGCCGGGTGTGTCGGCGCGCAGGGGAATGTTCCTGCCCGGCCGCAGTTCCAGGTGCAGGTTGTCCAGAATGGTCTTCATCCAGTCGTCGCTGCCGCTGCCGGCCGCAGCGGTGTCGGCGTCGAGCAGTTCATTGCCGAGGGCCGCGAGCCTGCGCAGCGAGGCCAGCCCGGACTGGCATTCGGGACAGTCCTCAAGGTGGCCGGGATCGCCGATCCGTCCGGTGTCCAGGTATTCGCTCAGGTCTGCCAGGTTGTGCCCGCAGCCGAGAGTCTCGCCAGGGGTGCTCATCGCCAGTCCTCCATTTCGCGGGCCAGAGTGATGCGTGCCCGGGAAAGGCGGCCGCGGACGCTGGCAGTGCTGATGTTCAAGGTTTGCGCAATTTCCTCATAGCTCTGGTCATTGAACGCCTTCAGCACCCAGCAGCGGCGTTGTTCCTCGGGCAGGGCGGCCAGCGCGGTCTTGAGCGCGTCCATCCGGGAACCGCTCAGGGCGGCGTGTTCGGGGTGGTCCCTGTGAGCGGTGCCCGCACCAGCCTCCAGCCCGTGGTGGAGATCGCCGAGGTCCGAATGGTTTCTTCGCCGGCGCAGGTGGTCGATGCTGCGGCTGCCGGTAATACGCAGCAGCCAGCCCTTCACGGCGTCCCCATCGCGCAGGGTGTCGAGCTGCTTCCAGGCCTGCATCAGCGATTCCTGCACTACGTCGTCGGCATCGGCGAGGGAGCCGGTCAGGCGGCGGGCGCAGGCCCGCATAACGGGGCCATGCCGTCGGGCCAGCGCCTCGAAAGCGGCGGTGTCGCCGTCGGTGGCCCGACCCACCAGCAGGGCGTCCGGTACGAGGTCCAGTTGATGCGGCGCCGAAGGTGAACCAGTCACGCGCTTATCTCTGCTTTCATCGCGGGCATATCGGGGTGCGGGCTACTCCTTGCTGAAGCCTTCCTTGAGCTTCCGCGCGGCGTCCTTGATGTTCTCTCCGATATCGGCCGCGGCGTCCTTGACCCGGTCGCCGGCCTCCTGCAGTTTTGCCTGGGCCTGCTCGTGCTGGCCTTCCCGCTTGAGGCCCTGGTCGCCTGTCATGCTGCCGACGCCTTCTTTGGCCGCACCGATGTGGTGGATGACTGTGTAGTTGACTTTGTCGTCGATTCCCATGATGTTTCCTCTGCTGTCATTACGGCGTGGTGCGGTGTTGCGGTACATCTTCCGGCCGGCTAGCGGGCGCGATCCGGTGCGGCCGCCCAGGTTTTGGTGCCGCTGGTGATTCGGACCAGAACCGGGAGCGGATGGCCGAGCAATGTGTCGATCCCCTGGACCAGGACGTCGGCGGTGTCCGCGATCTCCCTTGGAGATGCGCCCTGCCGCGCCTGGAGCCGCAGCCGGAGTCCCGTTGTGCCTCTGTTGTCCCATGCCGATACCGAGGTGCCGAGTACCAGGCGGTTGCCGGCGAGGGCCTGTTTGACGGCCGCCGAGACAAACCCGGTTTCGACGACGGTGGTGCCGCGGCCGCCGTCAGATTCCCGGCCCACGCGAGGTGTCCGGCCGCCACCCTGCGATGCGATCCAGGCGATACTGAGCCCGGCGGCCGTGGCCAGCGCGGCGAGCCCGGCCATGGCCCACCAGCTGCGGGCGGGGCCCGGGAGCGGTGCCGAGGCGAGGAGTGTTCCGGCCTGGTCCAGGAGGGAGGATCCTGTGGCCGCCCATGCGGCCGCAACGTCCGGCAGGATCCCGGCGGCAGCCGTTGCAGCGCCGGCCGCGAGCAGCACGAGCCCGGCCAGGGCCAGCAGGATCCGATTCAATGCCCTGTTGGTCCGACTCATTGCCCCAGCGCCCCTTCCCTCATGATGTGGATTGTCGGTGCGATCCGGCGGCCAAGGGAGTACCCGGCCAGCTCGTCGTCGACCGCGGCGCTGATCGCGTCCCGGTCCACGGAAACGCCCGACGTCGGACGGATCTGGACGCGTACAGCCCGCTTGCCCACCGTGGTGATGATCTGCCCGGGTGCCAGCCCCGCGGTGAGGCGCGCCCGCCGGGATACTGCCGAGGCGATCACCTCGCCATCGACCACCACGGCGCTCCGGCCGCTGTGCACGGCGTGCCGGGACCGGCGGCCGGGCATGGTTGCGGCTGCGAGCAGCGCCAGACCGAGAACCGCCAGGCCGGCGCCGGCGGCCACCAACCCGGCCGGGAGCGTGGTGGCCGGCACGCCGGTGAGCCATCGGCCCAGCCGGTCGGGGCTGCCAAGGAGCGGGCTCTCCTGGAGGAGGGCCAGGACGGTCTCGAGGGCAAGCCAGAGGAAGACGGCGGCAAGGACGCTAGCGGTCAGGATGGACGCCGTGGCCCGGGAAGAGTGGGTCTCCCTGCGAACGAGGCGCCGAATGGCTCGATCCTGGCTCATGCGATTTTCCTTTCCATGTGGTTCCGGTCCTTGTGGTTCCGGCGTGGCGCTCCGGATGGCGCGTCGACCCTGGCAGTGCCGGAGTGCTGTGCGGCCCCGCTGAGCCGGATATCTACGCTGCTGAGCGTCCGGCCGGTGAGGTCCAGGCCGCGGGCAATGATGGCTGTCCGGGCCGCCCGGGAGCGGTCGAAGACGGTGCCGCCGTCGGGCCCCCGGCGCGGGCCGAGGAGCGGCGGGAGCGCCAGCTTCACGGAGACTCTCGCGGCGAGCCGGCCCGAATCGTCATCCAGCACCGCGGCGACGTCGGATCTCGGAACGCTGAAGGCGTGGGCCGCGATCGTCTCGATGGTGTGCCTGAGGGCTGCCTGGGTGATCCGGGTGTGCCCCGCCCGCATCACGAGGAGGAGCGCTTGCCGCGCAGGGCGTCCAGCACTCCGCCAAGATCCAGCCGCCCCTCGGCCGCGCGGCCCAGCACGGCCCCTGCCCCCATGAAGAGCGCGGTGAGCAGGAAACCCCAGAATCCAAACGCCAGGGACGCTGCGGCCAGGACGGCTCCGATGGCCAGGCCGGCCAGCGTGGGGCTCAAGCCACCCTCGGCTCGGTCCGTGCGTCCTCGGTGTCCTCGTCATCGGAGGGCACATGGATGTCCGTGATGGTGATGTTCACTTCCGTCACCTCCATGCCGACGAGGTCCTCGATGGCCGTATAGACAGCGTCGCGGGCCTTGTCCGCGACAAGCTGGAGCGGGTGCGGGTACTCGACCACCAGGGTGATGTCGACCGCTACCTGCGTTTGTCCGACTTCCACGCTGACGCCCTGGGTGAGGTCCTTTTGGCCGACCCTTTCACGCAGGGTTCCCAGCGCACGGGCTGCTCCGCCGCCGAGGGCGTGCACTCCTTCGATTTCCTGGATCGCGATGCCGGCGATCTTTGCCACAACGCCGTCTGCGACAGTGGTCGCACCGCGGCCGTCGATGCCTGGGGCCGGTGCGGGCGCGCCCAGCGTGGGGGACTTCGCGGCGGGCGCCTTCGCTGCGGGGGCCTTCGCTTCGGTTGCCGGGCCGGCTTGTCCCTGGACGTCTGCCGGGGTGTGCGTCTGGGTGGTCTGCGTTTGGGTGGTCAAGGCAATCACTCCTGATCGGTTGAGGAAGACGCTCTGTGGCGCCGTCATAGATAAGACGGGCCGCGAACGGAAATCCTCACGGTCGAATCGGAGTGAGCTGCATCACATGCGGTCCTGGACATCCCGGGGCCGCCTGAGGCAGCGGCCCCGCAGGCCATCCAGACAATGGCCCGACAGGCCGTTGGGCCGTCTACTGGGCGGCCAGGCGCGTGGCCCGCAGCACGGCATCCGTAAGGGACACTGCCTCGCCGTCGGGCCCGACGGCGCTGCGACGCCGGCTGTCCAGGACCTCGGCACGCCACATCGGCTCCTCGATCCGGAGTTCCCGGGCAAGGTCCTCGGCCGTGAAGAACTTCTCCGGAGTATGGTGCGCGCCCCACGGAGGCAGCCCGTCGGGGTGATGGCCGACGATCAGCAGCGTTCCGCCGGTCCGCACCGCGGCCGCGGCGAGCTGCAACGCCTGCTGCCACGGCATCTGGGTGGAATGCAGGAACTGGGCCGTGACGAGGTCGAACAACCGGTCCGGGACCCATGTGGCAAGATCCTGCTGCACCCACTCGATGGTGGCGTCCTGGCCCCGTTCCCGGGCGTGGGCGGCCGCACGCTCCAGGGCGACGGCGGAAACGTCCAGGCCCGTCACGCTCCAACCGCGGGCAGCGAGCCATATCGCGTCCGCGCCCTCGCCGCACCCCAGGTCCAGGGCCTCGCCGGCAGGAAGGTCCGCCACCTCGGCGACGAGTTGCGGATTCGGCTCCCCGCTCCACATCCTGGACCGGCTGCTGTACTTTTCATCCCACATCCGGGCTGCGGAACCGGGCGCCGCATCCTCGACCGCCGCGTGTTCGGCGGCGACATGCTCGTGGCTGTGGCTGCGTTTTGTCATGGTTTCCCCTCATCATGGCGGTTCGCCGGGTTTCGCTGTTTGTTTTCAGGCACGACGGCGGTGACGAACCCTCCCGGCGCGGACCGCCGTCGGGTCTCCCTGCCGAAATTCCTGTGCTCCTCAAGGACCAGTCCGAAGCACCCAACAAAGTCCGCGGCGCTCTTCCTGGCCGGGGGAGTGTTGTCGATCCCAAAGGTCAGGGGCTCGCCGACGAATCTCGCGGCAGCCCGCGCATACCGCATGTAGGGCGATCCCGAGGTGATCGTTTCCCTGGAAAAGTAGTCGAAGGCCACGATGCTGCCCGGGGCGGTGCCGGCGATCCTGCGCAGCGTCGCCTCGACGGAGGCGCGGTCCAGATACATGGTCACCGCTTCCCAGAGGAACAGTGCGGGCCGGTTCGGGTCGAAACCGGCTGCGAGCAGCTTCTCCATCCAGTCCTCGGTCTCGAAATCGGCGGGTACGTACGTGGCCAGGCGCGTGGAGAGGCCCGCTTTTTCGAGCATCGCGAGTTTGAAAGCCTGGGTCCGGGGCAGGTCGAGTTCAAAGCAACGCACGCGGTCCCCGGGCGCCAGCCGGAACGCCCGGGTGTCGAATCCCGCCCCGAGGATCACGAGCTGGTCGATGCCCCCGCGATGCCGTTGAACGGCCGCGTCATAGAGGCTGGTCCGTGCTGTCGGCTGGTGGCGCATCGGTGCCGGCCCCGGGTACGGATAGCGGTAGAGCCTGGGCACATAGCCCGTGATCAGGTGGGCGGCGAGCGTGGGGGCGGTCTCCATCTGGATGCCAGTCGCGGACACGTTCGGCAGAACGGCCATGAGCCGGGCCGCGGGGACATCCGGCCGTGTCCCCAGGCGGTGCTGCATCCAGCGCGTGTAGAGGGATGCGAGCAGCGTGGCCGACGTGCCGGTGCGCCGGCTGTAGGCGAGCATCCCGGGGACGGACGTGATGTAGCCGGCCGCACTCAAGGGAAACAACGCCAGCTGGATGACCCGAAACAGGCCAGCGGAGACTATTCCCGGCATTGCGTCCGACTCCCCTCACGGGCCGCCCCTCGTGCGGCCCTTCCCGCCCACCATGGTCCTCCCGGACGTAAGGGCGGTCAATACGCCGTCCGGGCTTCCGTCCGGGCGCCGCGCAGGCGGACGGACACGTGGAAATCACGCTCCGGAAACCAATCTGAAACCTGCGTCATGAATGCTGGGCACAAGACATTGAACGCTGGGGAAGGGCCATGACCATGGACGTTGACGAAGCACGGCAGATCCGCAGCTCGGCCGAGTTGAACGTGGGGGACGAGATTGAGGCGTGGCACAACGGGAAGCTCTTCCACCGGGGCCCGGTGACCCAGACCGTCACAGGCGTGGACCTGTTCTGGATCCTCGATGCCCGGACGGGGACCCGCCGCCTCATCGACGCCGAGGCGCTCGTGATCCTGCGGCCAGCCGACCGGGGACCGGCCAAAACGCCGTCACGGGCGGCCGTCAACACATCCGCTCATGCATCCGCCCAGTTGTCCCACATTCCGCTGTTCCAAGCCCCCAGCATGGCGGGCTAGGGGCCGGGCCGGCCGTCACGGATACGGGACCCGGGCCTGCCGGGTGGTAGGCTAGTGGAACTTGATGTGCAGTGATGCCCACTTTTGATTTGGTTGACCGGCTTCGGTCCATCAGCCGGATCCCTGCCGGATTCCTTCGGGAATCCGCACGCAGGCAGTGGGATTTTTTCATGTGAGAGGCACATCCTGCGTCGATGAACGCGTTCCATTTGGTCCCGGCGGCCGCTTGCTGAAGTTTGGCAACAGCCCGGTTGATCACCTGACTTTTCTTCGGCGAACCCTTGAGCCAACCGGCATCGGGGGCCGATATCCGCACGGATACCGCCTGAAAGACTTTGAAACACATGACTACATTTGCTGCCCTCGGCACGCCCAAAGCACTTGCCGACACCCTGACCGCACAGGGGATCGTGGAGCCCTTCCCGATCCAGGTCAAGACCCTTCCCGACACCCTGTCCGGACGCGACGTCCTGGGCCGCGGCCGCACCGGCTCCGGCAAGACCATCGCATTCGCCATCCCGCTGGTGGCACGACTCGCAGAGCGCGAAGCCAAGCACTTCCGCAAGCCCGGCCGCCCGATGGGCCTGGTCCTGGCTCCCACCCGCGAACTGGCCACGCAGATCAACGCGACCATCGAGCCGATGGCCAAGGCCATGGGCCTGACCACCACCGTGATCTACGGCGGCATCTCCCAGGCCCGCCAGGAAAAGGCCCTGCGCGCCGGCGTCGACATCGTCATCGCCTGCCCGGGCCGCCTGGAGGACCTGATCCGCCAGCGCATCCTGACCCTCGAAGCAGTCGAGATCACCGTCCTGGACGAGGCCGACCACATGGCCGACCTTGGCTTCCTCCCGGTGGTCAAGAAGCTCATGGACATGACCCCCACCCAGGGCCAGCGCCTGCTGTTCTCCGCCACCCTGGACAACGGCGTGGACAAGATCGTCCAGCGCTACCTGTCCAACCCGCTGACCCACTCCGTGGACGACCCGCAGGCCGCGGTGACCACCATGGAACACCACGTGCTGGTGGTCAACGACCAGACCGTCAAGAAGCAGCTGATCGTCGAGCTCGCCTCCGGGGCCGGCCGCCGCGTGCTCTTCATGCGCACCAAGCACCACGCCCGCAAGCTGGCCAAGACCCTGACCGACGCCGGCATCCCCGCCGTCGATCTGCACGGCAACCTCTCGCAGAACGCCCGTGACCGCAACCTGGCCGAGTTCTCCTCCGGCGATGTCCGCGTCCTGGTGGCCACCGACGTCGCGGCCCGCGGCGTCCACGTCGACGACGTCGAACTGGTCATCCACGTGGATCCGCCCACGGAGCACAAGGCGTACCTGCACCGCTCAGGCCGTACGGCCCGCGCCGGTTCCGACGGCACCGTGGTCACGCTGACCCTGCCCGAGCAGCAGTCCGACGTCAAGAAGCTGATGAAGGCCGCCGGTGTCGAGGTCAACTTCGAGCGCGTCACCGCCAACTCCCCGCTGGTTGCTGAACTGGTCGGCGAAATGGCCGACAAGATCGATCCCCGCACCCGTGCCGCCCTGCTGGCAGCCAAAGCCGCCCAGCACGGCGGCGGCACCTCCACCGGTGCCAACGCCGAGCGCAAGCGCGCCCGCCGCACCACCCAGGCTGCACCCACCGCGGGTGGCCGTGGTGGCCGTGGCGGACGCGGACGGGTGTCCGCCGAGGCACCGCGGACCGACCTGCCGCGCGCCGAGCGCCGCGCCGTCGCCTACGAAGGCAAAGCTGCTGCCCGCAACGCCGCCGACCGTGTCGCCGAACAGAACCAGGACCGCGCAGATGCCGAGCGCGCCGAACGCCGGAATGCGCGTGGCCGCGGCCGCACCACCGCCTATGCGCACCACAACGATGTTCCGGCCGCCGGCGGCCGTGCCGCAGCCGGCCGCGGTTCGGACGGTCGCGCCGCAGACGGACGCGGCGACGCCCGGGGCGCTTCGGCTCCCCGCAGCGGAGCTCCCCGCACAGGTGGCGCTCCCCGCACCGGCGCTTCGACCGGCGGCCAGCGCAGCGGACGCCCGGCAACCGGCCAGCGTGCAGCTGCCGGCGCCAAGTCCGCCGGCAGCAAATCTGGAGGCAGCGCGGCTGTCTGGTCCTCCAACACCGGTGGCACCTCGGGCGGATCCTACGCCGGCGGCGGCAACGGCCGTTCCGGTGAAGGACGTCCGGCCCGCGGCTCGGGCCCCCGCCGCGCGTCGGCTCCGGCCTTGCGGCCGTCCGAAAGCGCAGCGGTTGTCCAAAAACGCCGCGAAAAGCTGAAGCTACCAGCCGCGGGCGCGCCACTCTTCCAGGTGTGGCCGTTCCGCGCCGAGGGTGGTGGGCTGGCCGTGTCCCGGGTGCACCACGGTGTCATCCGGATACACGTCGAACAGCCGCTCGCTCACATCGGTGATCAGCTGGGCAAAGCGCGCCGGATCCTTCTGTGTGTTGCCTACCCCGCCGGGGAACAGCGAGTCGCCGGAAAAGATGTGGGCCGGGCCTTCGGGGTCCTGGTACACAAGGGCGATCGAACCCGGTGTGTGGCCGCGCAGATGTACAGCCGTCACATCGAAGCCGTCGAAGTTGCCGACGCCCCCGTGATCCAGCAGTACATCCACCGGCACCGGCAGCTCCGGGGCATCCTCTGTCCCGGCCGCCGTTTTCACACCGGTGGCTTCCACCAGGGACGGCAGCGCCCGGACATGGTCCCAGTGCTGGTGGGTGGTGGCAACCAGCGCCAGCTTCGGCGTCGCGGAAGTATCCGCGGCGGCGTCCGCGAGCAGCCCCTGGATGGCGGCCAGATCATCGGCCGCATCGATCAGGAGCTGCGCGCCGGAGGCCTTGGCCGTGAGCAGGTAAACATTGTTGTCCATCTCGCCGACCGAAATCCGGCGGATGGTGATGTCACGTAAAGAGTGAATGAGCGAGTCCATGGGCATCAGTCTACGGAGCCGCTATTCACGGCCCTGGGACACCCAGTTGGGGTCCGCGGCGCGGGAACCGACGACGGCGTCCGCGGCGGACCCGAGCGTCCTCAGTTGCGCTGCGGTGAAGTCGAGGGCCAGGGCGCCCAGGTTTTCGTCGATCCGGTCCGCCTTGCGGGTGCCGGGAATGGGGACCACGGGCAGTCCCAGCTGGCGGCCCCGCGCAAGCAGCCAGGCCAGCGCCACCTGGGCAGGAGTTGCAGCCTGCCCGGCAACGCTCAGTTCCGCAGCGACCGCCTGCACGGCCGCCACCACGCCCTTGTTGGCGCTGGCAGCGTCCGCCGCGAAACGCGGGATGTTGCGGCGGAAGTCGTTGCTGCCCAGCGTCGAGGCGTCCACGGTGCCGGTGAGGAATCCCCGGCCCAGCGGCGAATACGGCACAAATCCCACCCCGAGTTCGGCGGCGGCAGGCACCACGTTGCGTTCCACGTCGCGGCTCCAGATGGACCATTCGCTCTGGACCGCGGCGATCGGGTGGATGCGGCTGGCCTCGCGCAGCTCCTCGGCCGTCACCTCTGACAGGCCCAGATGCCGCACCTTGCCGGCCTGTACCAGCCCCGCCATGGCCTCCACGGTTTCCACTATCGGAACGCGGAGGTCACGGCGGTGCAGGTAGTACAGGTCAATGGTGTCGGTGCCCAGCCGTTGCAGGCTGCGGTCCACGGCCTGCCGCACGTAGGCGGCGTCGCCGCGGATGTCCGTGTAGCCGGCCGACGGTGTGCCCACGAGGCCGAACTTGGTGGCCAGCTGGACTTCGCCGCGGCGTTCCTTGAGCAGCCGCGCGATCAGCTCCTCGTTGCTGCCGCCGCCGTAAATGTCCGCCGTGTCGATGAAGCTGACGCCGGCGTCCACCGCGTGATGCAGGGTCCGCAGGGCCTCGGCCGGGTCCACCTCGCCGTAGACAGGGGTCAGGGCCATACCGCCGAACCCCAGGGGACTGACCATCAGGCCGTCGCCGAGCCGGACTGTTGCTGCCGTCATCTTGGTCTCCATTCGCGCACTGAATAGTTCCGTAGGACTTCCGTCCCTGCCAAGAACCCCGGGATGCGCGCGGCTATTCCGGCCCTGCTATCGGCCGGGCAGACGATTCTCCCCACCTTTGACCCTTGCGCGGCCGGCACGACGGCGCGCCGCCGGGGACACGCCGTCGTACTGCCCTAAACGTGGGGAATTTCCGCAGGGGAGGCCGGCCGGACAGCGCCTTGTGCCGGTTCCTCTGAGTCCGCCGTTGGCGGGAGGAGCTTCAGGCCCGCCGCGCAGCCGACGATTCCGGCGATGAACAGCAGCTTGAGCGGACTGGCCGGTTCGACGCCGGTGGCCATCGCCCAGCCGACCGTCAGTGCAGCGCCGATCCCCACCCAGATGGCGTAGGCGGTGCCGAGCGGAATGCGCTTCACGGCCAAGCCGAGCCCCACCATGCTGAGGGTGGCCGTCACGGCGAACACGAGGGTCGGCAACGGGCGGGAGAACCCGTCGGACAGGCCCAGTGCCGTGGCCCAGACCGCCTCCAGCACAGCGGAAGCGAGCAGAATCACCCATGACATTGCAGCTGGTTTCATCATGGTCACGCCACCAGCTTCAGGCCGGCGACGCTCGCGGCAATCCCGCCAAGAAGCAGGATCCGTGCCGCCGTCGGGCGCTCAACCTTGGCGGCCATCGCGTAGCCGGACGTCAGGACGACGCCGACCCCCACCCACACGGCGTAGGCCGTTCCGGTAGGGATGGACTGCATGGCGACGGCGAGCCCGCCGGTGCTGGCGAGGACGGAAACGAGGAAAACGAGGGCCGGGACCAGCCGGCGGCGGCCCCTGGCCTGGGCGGTCCGGTGCAGGGCGGCGGCCCAAACGGCCTCCAGCGCCCCGGAAAGAATGAGTATTAGCCACGACATGACAGCTCCTGTGGCCAGTCTTGTCGCGTGCCGGGTACTGAACCGTCGTCCGGAGGCCTGGAAGAGGGGCCTTGGCCTCCAAGTCTAGCAAATCGGCATCAGAGCCCGACGGCGTCGCTGCAAAGAGTGAACGTGCGCCCCACGGGGTACTGCGCGCACGGCTCGTTCGGCGCGGTAAGGTCGCCGGCGTCGATATCGTATGCCGCCGACACGATGGCCCGGCCGTCGGCATTGGCCAGGGTGGCCCGGCCGCCGATCCGCCGCAGCGCCGCCATGGCTCCGCGTTCCAGGCGCTGAACTGTCACGTCGATGCCCACGATTCCCGCGACCGGGCCGTCCGGGCGGGTAAACACCGGGTGCGTGAAGGTCAGGACGTACTCGTCGGTGCAGAGGAAATCCACGTAGGGCCCGGTGACGTGGGCCCGTCCTGTTTCCACGGGGATCCGGAACCACTCGGCCTTGACGTAGCGGCTGATGGAGTTGGGACTGAAGTTGGCCAGCGCGTCGACGTGCTCCAGATCCGGGCCCTGCCACCAGGCGATGTAGCTGCGCCCGGGCCCGAGCAACCCGGCGTTGGCGATGAACCCCGCTCCGGCCGCGTAGCCGCCGGGCAGCTGCACCAGTTCCTCGACCACCGGACGGATGAGCTTGTCCACGGCCGTGCCGGTGACTTTGCCGGACATGGCGGCCAGGGCGGCCCCGGTGTCAGCGGCCCACTCCGTCAGGCAGTGCTCGATGCCGGCGATGGTGGCGTCGAGTTCGGCTGCGGCCAGCTGGGCCGCCTTCTCAACAGCGCCGGGTTCGGCCGGCGCTGCCATGGACGCTGCGGTGGGGCCTGCGGTGGAGGTGGTTTCGGACATCGGTGCTGCCTTAGCTCGAAGGTGCCGGACATTTGCGGTCAAAGATGGCCACGATCGTGGCTCCGGGATGCGGGTGCGGTCAATAGCTCTTGGCCTGCTCGGTCAGCAGCCAGTCGGTGGTGGCGGAGATGAGGGCCTTGACCCCCGTTTCGGCGGCCCCGGGGTCGTGGGTCTCGATGGCGGCCGCCACGTCCCCGAGGATCACGGCGGTGCGTCCGCGGTAGCCGGTGTCGGCGCAGGGCAGCAGCGTGAGGGTGCCGAGATCTGCCTGCAGCCGGATGAGCTCCCGGGCAAGCCGGGCCGAGCGGGCAATGGCCGCGACTTCCAGCAGGAACTCCGAGAGGGCCAGACGCCAGCTCAGGGAGTCATCGTCCGCTGCGGGGATGAATGAGCGCAGCGTGGCGATGTCGGCGGCGTCGGAGCGGCGGGCCGCCACGCCCGCGCAGGCCGCGGCGATCGCCTGGTAATGCAGCGCGAGGTCCCTGATCTGCAGCCGGCTCAGCTCATGCAGTTGCGCCAGGGCCCGTTCCCGGGAGGGCAGCACGTCGTCGGCGATGAAGCTTCCGCCGCTGCGGCCGCGCGCGGTCCGGATGATTCCCGAGGCGCGCAGCTGGGAGAGAGCCTCCCGTGCCGTTACCGCGGACACTCCGAGGGCCGCGGCCAGCTCGGTTTCGTTCGGCAGCCGCTGGCCGCTGGTGAGCAGCCCGGTCTCCACGGCCTGTTCGATCCGGCCGCACACTTCATCCACAAGCCCGCGTGATTTGATCGGCGTGAACACCGCCGCCAGGCTCCGGGAGGCGCCCGTGGGCGACAACACCATTCGGGCCTCCCTTCCCTCCGGCGGTATCCGCCCCGCACCGGCCGTGCATCCCTGCGGCTTCCGCGGTGCCGCCGCGCGTCGCCCGGGCTGATGACATCCTAATCCGGGCTTTGCCGGAGGGTCTATACACAAAACCTATGGAGTAATAGCATTTGGCCCAGCAGCCCAGTGTGGACTGGATCACATTCGGTTGCGTGGTTCCTGTGGACGATCCGGCAACGGAGTAAGGCGCACCCCATGACCGAAACACTGGCCGCCGGCACCTCGACCGGAAAGGAAGAGGTTCCGGCGATCCGTCTGCGTAAGCTCACCAAGGTCTTCGGGGACACCGTCGCGGTAAATGGCGTGGACCTGGACATCCGCCACGGGGAATTCTTCTCCATGCTTGGCCCGTCCGGCTCCGGCAAGACGACGGTCCTGCGCCTGATCGCCGGCTTCGAGCTGCCGACGTCCGGGAGTATCGAACTCGAGGGCAAGGACGTCACGGCCATGGCGCCCTTCCAGCGGGACGTCAACACCGTATTTCAGGACTACGCGCTGTTCCCGCACATGTCCCTCGTGGACAACGTCGCCTATGGGCTGCGGGTGCGCGGCATGCCCGGGAAACAGCGGCGGGAGCGGGCCAGGGAAGCCTTGGACCGCGTCCAGCTCGGGAAGTTCCTCGGCCGCAAACCCGCCCAGCTCTCCGGCGGCCAGCGGCAGCGCGTTGCCCTGGCCCGGGCACTGGTGGTCGAGCCCAAGGTCCTCCTCCTGGACGAGCCGCTCGGTGCCCTGGACCTCAAGCTCCGGCAGCAGATGCAGGTCGAACTCAAGGAACTGCAGCGCTCGCTGGGTATCACCTTCATCTTCGTCACCCACGACCAGGAGGAGGCCCTGACCATGAGCGACAGGATCGGCGTGTTCAACAACGGCGGCATCGAACAGATCGGCACCGCGCACGAAATCTACGAGCGCCCGGGCGGCATCTTCGTGGCCAACTTCGTCGGCACCTCCAACATATTCGACGCCGGCCAGGCCCAGACGATCTATGGCCGGCCGGAGCCGCTGTGCATCCGTCCCGAGCGGCTGCGCGTCGCCTGGGCCGGCGAACCGGAGCGCCGTTCCGGCACCACCTCCCGGCCCGGGACAGTGACGTCGTTCGTTTACGTCGGGCACGCCACCCAGGTGCGGGTGCAGCTCGACGGCGGACCCGCCGTCGTCGCGCTCGTTCCGGAAAAGCTGCCCGGCAGCGACACCGATCTGGTGAACGGGCCCGTCACGGTCAGCTGGGACGACGACGCCGTCGTTTGGCTTCCGGTCCCCGGCACTACCTGACGCCGGGCCATGCCGGGCGGGGTTGCCGTCCGTGCCGCGGCGCAGCGTTCCAGTCCAGAGTTTTCTCCACAGCGAAAGGTACGGATCATGGCACCAAGAACTAAGGCCTCCCTCGTAGTCGGGGTGGTCGCGGCCGCAGCCCTCGCGCTGTCGGCCTGCGGAACCAGCGGCGGATCGGGTTCTGCACAGTCGGCGCAGCCGGTCAAAACCGAGATCGGCACCGGTGAAGGCCAGGTGTCCATCCTCGGATGGCCCGGCTACGTCGAGGATGGCAGCAACGACCCGGCCGTCGACTGGGTGCATCCGTTCGAACAGGAAACCCAGTGCAAGGTCAGCTTCAAGCCGTTCGGCACCTCGGACGAGGCCGTGACGCTCATGCGCACGGGACAGTACGACGTTATCTCGGCCTCCGGGGATGCGTCGCTGCGCCTGATCGCCGGCCAGGACGTGCAACCGGTCAACATGAGCCTGCTGAAGAACTACCCGGACATCTACCCGTTCCTGAAGGACAAAGCCTGGAACACCGTCAACGGCGTCAACTACGGAATGCCCCACGGCTGGGGCGCCAACCTGCTGATGTACTCCACGGACAAGGTCGCCCCGGCCCCCGCCTCCTGGAGCGCTGTGTTTGACGACGCCGCCAAGAACACAGGCAAGGTCACGGCCTACGACTCGCCCATCTACATCGCCGATGCCGCCATGTACCTCATGGCCCATAAGCCGGACCTCGGCATCAAGAACCCCTATGCCCTCGACAAGGACCAGCTGGCCGCGGCCGTCGACCTGCTCAAGCAGCAGCGCACGCACATCGGCGAGTACTGGAGCGACGTCGTCAAGGAGGTCCAGGCGTTTACGTCCGGGAGCACCGTGGTTGGCACCACCTGGCAGGTGGGGGCCAACATCGCGACGGCAGACGGCGCCAAGGTCGCAACCCTGGTCCCGGACGAGGGCGCCACCGGCTGGTCGGACACCTGGATGATCGGCTCCAAGACCAAGAACCCGAACTGCGCCTACAAGTGGCTCGACTACATCGCCAGCCCCAAGCCGAACGCCCAGGTGGCGGAGTACTTTGGCGAATCGCCGGCCAACGCGAAAGCCTGCGAGCTGACCAAGGATCCCAACCACTGCCAGACGTACCATTCAGGTGATGCGGCCTACGCCGACAGGATCTGGTTCTGGACCACACCGGTGGCCGAGTGCCTCGATGGCCGCAAGGACGTCAAGTGCACCGACTATTCGGAATGGACCAAGGCCTGGACGGAAATCAAGGGTTGATTCCGGCTCTGCCGCACCAAACCCTTACGAACGAGCCGGCCCCGGGGGCCGGCAGAGATTAAGGCGAGATGGCACTTCATACGCAACAGCTGCCGCCCGGGGCGCCCGGTGATGCCGGGGCCGTGCCACGGGCGAAAACCAACGCCTTTTCGGCGTTGCTGCACCGCTCGCCCCGGCTGAGGCTGGCGGCCCTGCTCACCGCCCCGGCGGGCTGGCTGGTGCTCGTGTACATCGCCGCTTTGGCGGCACTGCTCATCACCGCGTTCTGGACCGTGGATACCTTCACCGGGGAGGTGTCCACGGTCTGGACCACGGAAAACATCGTCACGGTCCTGACCGATCCGGTGTATCAGCGGATCACCCTGCGGACATTGTGGATCGCCGTGGCGGTCACCGTGATTGACATGATCCTGGCACTGCCCATCGCGTTCTTCATCGCCAAGGTCGCTCCCGCCCGCTGGGAGAAACTGCTCGTTGTGGCCGTGCTGATGCCGCTGTGGGCAAGCTACCTGGTCAAGGCCTACGCCTGGCGGAATGTCCTGTCCGAGGGTGGGCTGCTGGAGTGGCTGGGGACCCCGATCGGCCTGTCCTCGCCGGGCTACGGCGAAACCGCCGTCATCCTGACCCTGTCCTACATCTGGCTGCCGTACATGATCCTGCCGATCTACGCGGGCTTTGACCGGGTGCCCGACTCCCTGCTGGAGGCCTCCGGGGACCTGGGCGCGAAGCCGCTCACCACCATGCGCCTGGTCATGCTTCCGCTGCTGGTCCCCTCCATCATCGCGGGCACGATCTTCACGTTCTCCCTGTCGCTGGGCGACTACATCACTGCGCAGATCGTCGGCGGGACCACCCAGATGCTGGGCACCGTGATTTACGCCAACGTCGGAGCGGCCAACAATCTGCCGTTCGCCGCCGCGGTATCGCTGGTGCCGATCGCCATCATCATGTTCTACCTTTTCGTCGTCCGCCGCACCGGCGCCCTGAACAGCCTGTAGTGCGAGGAGCATCATGAGACTTTCCCGTAGCGCCAAGGTGGTCCTGGGCATTGTCACGGCGCTGGTGTTTTTGTTCATCTACACACCGCTGCTGCTGGTGGTGGTGAACTCGTTCAACGCAGACCGGACTTTCGGCTGGCCGCCCAAGGGCTTCACGCTGGAATGGTGGGGCAAGGCCTTTGACTCGCCCGGCGTCAGGGAGGCCGTCGTGTCCTCCCTGTGGGTGGCAGTCGTATCGACCATCATTTCGCTGGTGCTGGGGACGCTGCTGGCGATCTCATTGCAGCGCTATGAGTTCTTCGGCCGTGACGTCATCAACCTCTTGGTCATCCTGCCCATCGCGTTGCCCGGGGTTGTCACGGGCATCGCGCTGAACAACATGTTCACCACGATCCTGGGCGTCCCGCTGAGCCTGTGGACGGTGGTGATCGCCCACGCCACGTTCTGCATGGTGACGGTGTTCAATAACGCCATTGCTCGGCTCCGCCGCACCAGCGCCGGCCTCGAGGAAGCCTCCGCCGACCTCGGCGCCGGTGTTTTCACCACATTTGGCTTGGTGACCTTCCCGCAGCTCCGCTCCGCCCTGCTGGCCGGCGGCCTGCTGGCCTTCGCGCTGAGCTTCGACGAGATCATCGTTACCACGTTCACGATCGGGGCCGGCGAGACCACGCTGCCGATCTGGATCCTGCAGAACCTCTTCCGTCCGAACCAGGCTCCCGTGGTCAATGTCGTGGCGGTCGTGCTGATCGTGGTCTCGATCGTCCCGATCTGGCTCGCGCAGCGGCTGTCCGGGGACTCGGTGCGTGTCGGCGGCGCCCGGGTGTAGGCGGACAGCGCTATACGGTGCCGGGTTCCGCAGGGTCGATCGAGATGACAGCCAGGAATCCGCGGCCCACGATTTCCGGTGTCGCGGTATCGGCGCCGACGACGGCGTCGTAACGGTTCAGCTCAAGTCGCTCCGGCTCCGGGGCGGCGACGGCGGCCGGCCCGACGGAAAGGCTGCCGGCAGTCCCGGGGCTGACGGTCCCCTGCCCCTGCAGGAGGATGCCGAGTTGGCCTGCGAACACCGGATGGGCACGCTTCTTGGACAGCTCGACGATCGAGGTGTAGCCCTTGAAGGCGCCGTTGCGGGTGATGACGTTCAGATCCCGGATGTCGCCGGTGGGCAGTGCCCCCGCCGAGTCCGCGTCGCCGGAGAACCGGAACGGCCGGTACTTCTCCAGCGGATGTTCGGCCCCGTCCACGCTCAGCAGCAGCAAGTCGCCGTCAATCACTGTCAGTACACGGTCCATCCCGGCGTACGCGGAGAAGGGGCCCGCCTTGGAGACTTCGGCAATGCTGACGCGCCAGTCCCAAGCGTTGTCCTGCCCTGTATCTTGCGGGGCGGTCCGCAGGGACGGGGTCCTTGGATGGCGCGCCACTTCACGCGTCACCCCGCCGCCGTTGCGCCAGGGGTGGGCTTTGAGCTCGGCATAGCGGATGATCTCCATGGCCTCAGCCTATCGGCCCGTTTCCGGGGACGGCGCTCGCGCCGACGCGCCGACGCGCCGGGACGCCGGCGGGGCTGCGCACGCCCGTGCCGACGCAAAGTCGGCGGCCGGGGCCCGGCCTTGCTAACGTCGGAGGCAGGAAGCGCCCAGAAGGAGCCCGAATGTTTGTCAAAGTGTGCGGCCTGAGCACCCCGGATGCGGTCCGCGTCGCGGCAGGCTCCGGCGCGGACGCCGTCGGCTTCGTCCTGACCCGCAGCCCCCGGGAGGTCACGCCGGAACAGGTCAGGAACCTCCTCGCCCATGTCCCGGACGGGGTGCCCGCGGTGGGGGTGTTCCGGCACGAACCGGCCGCCGACGCCGTCGCCGTGGCACGTGAGGCGGGCCTGGTCTGGGTCCAGCTCCACGGGGACCGCTCACCCGCCGACGTCCGGACAGTGCACGACGCCGGGATGAAACTCATCAGGGCCGTCACCATGGCCGCCGCGCCGGAGGCCTTCAGCGACTGGGACGAGGATTTGCTCCTGATCGATGCCGCCGTGCCAGGCTCAGGCGAGGCCTGGGACTACGGCTCGGTCCGGGCCAAGGCCCTGACCGGACGCAAGTGGCTGCTCGCCGGCGGTCTCGATCCCGTCAACGTCGCCCGGGCAGCGGCGGAGGCCGGGGCGTGGGGTGTCGATGTGTCCTCCGGCGTCGAGTCGGCGCGCGGCATCAAGGACTTGGCCAAGATCGGGGATTTCGTGCGGGCGGCCAAGGCGCCTGAATGAGGCTGGGCCGCCCGCGGACCATCTGAGGGGCTAGGAGCGTTTGATGACGACGTCATCGATGTATTCGTCGCCCTTTTGCCGGTTGTGCTCGGCTCCGAGCTGAACTTTGCTCAGGCTGCTCCCGAGCATTTGGACGCTCGAGCTGCTGTAGCGCTGCACGCCGTCGAACCATACCTGGATTGTTGACGAATTGCCGTTGGCGGTCACCCGCATGGACACATGGTGCCAGGCGCTCAGAGAGATGCTGCTGGAGATCAGCTTCGTGTAGACAAAGGTGCCACTCGGTGACGTGACCCTGAGCCACAACTGCCCGTTGCTGTTGTAGCGGTAGATGTCCGCGACACGGGTGGAACCGGAGAAGAAACGGAAGTACGGGACGTCATTGCCGGAAACGCCGGCAACAGTGATATTGAACCAGCCGTCCGCGTACGAGGTCTTGGTCCCCGAGGAAAACGAAGGGGATGAGAGGTTTGCGAGCGAGCCCGAATCCGTGGTCACGTGCAGCTTGGCCGCATGCGTCCCGGTGTGGGGCCGCGAAGTGGACATAGTTGCGGTGCCTGTGCCGGAGACTTTGGGGACGAGGCCGCAAAAGCCGCCCGCTTCAAAACTGGTGGCGAGCACGACGGTGCCCGGATAGGAGTTTGTCGGTGCCGGGCTGCAGGTTGCGGCGGTGGCAGCCTGGGCGGAACCGAAGACAAGGGAACCGGCTACGAGCATTCCGAGCGTCCCAACCATGCTGAGTGTTCTAAGTTTTCTCATTGAAATACTTTCCGTGATTGGTTCGACTTGTTGGTGTCCGCCCGGTGCCGCGGCACCGGGCGGACGGTTTCTGTCATGCCAGCTGCGCCAGATGCACCAATTGCATGACCACCGCGACGCCGACTATGGCCAGCAGGGCTGCCGTGGTGATCACCACGGCGCGCGGGAGTGCCTTGTCCGGCTGCAACACGCGAAGCACATCGCAGCTCACGAGGGCCGTCATCGTGGCCAGCCCCGTCAGGAAGATGATCATTTCGCACGCACCAGGGCACGCTTTGGCCGCTTGAACTCAATGCCCAGGAATACGAGGGTCAGGGCCGACAGGAGGCATACGGCCGCCGGCGGTGACCAGAGACGTGCGTAGATCATCGCCGTCGCCACGAGGGTGGACATCGCGAGGCTGAAGGCGATTGCGATGGCGATGCTGAGGGGAAGCGCACCAGTTGCCTGGGCTGAGCGCGGGGGGTCGAAGCGGAGGAGCAGCACCAGCGCCGTTCCAGGCCCGGCCAGCATCAGCAGGCCTATCACCGCCAGGCGCAGGCCCTCGGGGCCGACAAACGAGAGCGGTATGGCTGCTACGGCGACGGCTGCCGTCGCATAGCTCACGTAGCTGCGTTCAGTTGCCATTGCTAACTCCTTCGATGTGAAAAATCACGCCGCCTGCGTTTTCAAAAACCTTTGTCCAGCCCGGACTCGTGGCGCATGTGGCGGTAAAACGTTGAAGGTCGCCGGTGGGAGTCGAACCGCGAAGTTCGGCTGCCTCCTGCTGGCTTTCGGTAACGATGAGGTACGCGCCCGCTTTGTGGGCGATCTGGTTGGCCGCGTCACAACTGAGCGGCGCGGCGTTGGGAATGGGCTCGGCAGCAACGAGCGCCCGGTAGTCGTAGTCCGCGTAGTGCTGGTATCTCCACGGGGTGTTGCGAACTGCCTCAATGAGGACGGAACCGGTGGGCGCTGTCGCATAGAGGTGGTTCACTAAGGCGATTTCGTCGTCGTTGAAGCTTTCCATGCCGTCATTTCCGTAACGGGAGACGACAGTGGCTGTAGCCAGCACCGCGCCCATCAGCAGCAGCGCAAGGGCCCGGCGCAGGCTCAGTCCCGCGGCACTGTCTGACATCAGTGGCAGCACCGCCAGGCAGACGGCGAACGGAAGGCTGAAGAGATACAGGCGCAGAAGCAGTTCACCGCCATAGGGCTGGAGGGGAATCAGGACCAGCGGCGCCAGCGCCGCGGCCGCGGCCGCCAGCCACGGTGCCTTCCGCCGGTAGCCCACTATGGCGCCGGCAACGGCGAGCACCCAGACCAGCGCAACCTCGGCCATGCGCGTGTAAACCACGAACATGTGGGCGTCGCTGCCTGAGACCCTGCTGCTCAGCGCGCCGAGGCTGTTCGCACCGATGTCACCGAGCGAGCCGAGCAGCTGGCCGAAATGCCCCTCCACGAATGTGGAAGCCGCAAAGAGCAGCCAGCCGACGGGCAGGACCACGGCCAGGACCGGCAAGAAGCGCAGCCGGAGACGTCCGGTCAGCAGGAGCGCGGCCAGGATGGGGATCGCGGCGAAGGGGCTGAGCTGGTGAGAAGCCGTCATGGCAAGCAAGATCAGTGCGCAGACCACCACGAGAATCGCCGTGTCCGCCCGGTGCGGTTCCGCGGCGCCATACCGCGGGATCGAGCTGTCCAGTTTGCTGACACTGCGGGCAAGCCACCGGGAGAAGCGGGTGCGCTCCGTGGGCCAGGCCCAACCGCCGAAGACGCTGAGCAGGCAGGCAATCAGTGTGAGCAGGAGGAGGAACGAATAGGCCTGTGGTGACAGGTAGTCCTGTCCAATCCAGCTGGCCACGTAAAAGATCCAGACAGCCGCCCAGGCCTGGCGCGGATTTGCCGTCAACCGCCGGGCCAGGGCCAGCAGTGGTGCGAGCAGGAGGATGTTGACGCCCACCGGCGCCCACGTTGCGATCCCGAAAAGATCCTTGGCGCCCGTCGCCCCGGAGAGCATTCCCAACACGTTGAAGAATCCTGGCCAGTTGAAGTAGGCGTCCAGGGTCGGATCCAGCTGGCCCGATTGGCTAATGGTGTCCGCAATGCCCAGATGCCGGAAGCTGGCCTCGAGCCGGGGCAGGCCATGAATGATGGGGTCAGCACCGTCGAGGAGAACCACTGTGACCAGGAGCTGCCAGGTCAGAAGCGCCGGAACCAGACGGCGGAGGCTCAGCGACGCAACAAATCCGGCGAGGCTGAGCCCGAGCGCAACGAAATAGGCCGGCGGGAGGGCATCAATCAGCCCGGCCCCGCCGATCTGAAAAGGATTGACCTGGTTCATGCTCCACACGCCGAGGGCGAGCGCGGCCGCGGCTGCCGCGGCCAGGGCACCGATGTGCCACGACGGCGTGAGTCCGAGGTTGCGGTGGGTGGGCGGCTTAGCACCGCCGACGTGCGCATGCGCCTCATGCCGGTGGGTGGTGCCCACAGGGAGGCTTGTTGCCGTTTCGTGTGTCATCATTTCTCGATTCAGGTCGGCTGGTGGCGCGCCGCTGAAGGAATCTCGCCTGCGGTGGAGGCGGGCTTCATCCGGGTCAGGGTGATCAGGCGCCAGGTGGCCATCAGGCAAGCAGCCGCTTGGGCAACGGCCCATAGGACTGAGACCCCGGTGAGGCCATATTGCTGCGCCACTGCCGCGGCGGGTGCCACGACCAGGATGGCGGCCAGAGTGGCGACTATCGTGGATTCGAAAAGCCGCCCTTGGGCCCGGCACAGCCCGTAGTAGACCTGGGTCACGCAACTCAGGAGGAGTGCCGGGACGAGTACAGGAATGAGGACCCACGCGGACGCGTAATCCGGTCCGAGGAAGCCCAGAAGCAGGGGGCCGGCCAGCAGCAGTATCAGCCCGGCCACGAGAGTCAGCATAAAGCTGGCCCGTAACGCTGAGGCGAGGAGGCCCGGCCGCGCCCGTGAACCCGCGAGGGCCGTTTGCAGGGTAAACCCGGCGGACTGCGGCACGAAGAACACTGCCGAGGCCATCATCCAGACCACATACCAGGCGGCAGTCGACGCCGGGCCCAGGGTAGCTGCAACGATGAGCGGGAGCAGGTAGCCGGGCGCGCGGTCGGCGAGCGTGAGGGCGTGGTTGGGAAGCCCCGGCTTCAGGAGATTGAGGGCCGGCCGAGGCCGGAAGCCGTGCTTCCAGTCCGGGGACACGTGGGCACGGGCGAGCTGGCGCAGCCCTACGAGGACACTGGCCAGGGCGCCGGCGGCGACGGCGCCCACAATCACCGCCAGGTCACGGAGCCCGGCGGCCAGCGCGGCGGCCAGGAAGAGGAGCTGCACGAGGGACTGTGCGAGGCTTCTGACCAGCGTGCGGTCGGCCCGTTCCTGGGCTACGCCCACGTGGTCCAGCTGGTAGGCGGTGGCGGCGAGCAGTGCCGTGGCCAGGAAAAGAATGGTGACCAGGGGGTCGGCCCAGGCCTCGCCCACGCCTGTGCCGAGCCACGAGGTGACGGCAACCAGCAGGCCAGCGCCCAGCAGGGAGCAGGTTGCCACGGTAAGCAGGCCGGTGGCGATGAGGCGCCGGCCGCCGTCAGTTTCCGCGGGCAGCAGCGTCAGCGTGGCAGGCCCGACGCCGAGCATCCCCAGCTGCACGGTCAGGAGCGCGGCTGCGACCACCGCGGACCCCAGGCCTATTTGCTCCGGCGGGAGCACGAGGGCCGCGAGTGCCCAGAACAGGAAGCCCGTCACCATGGGGGCAATCCTCGCGGCGGCCAGCCAGGCCGCGTTCCCGCCGACCGAGATCGGTTTGTGGGCCGGCCGCAGGAGCTCGCCGGCCATGGCGCGGTAGTTGTAGAGCAGGAAGCCCATCCAGTACGGCAGGAAGCGGGGTGCCCGGACCAGGGACATGCCGACCCCCCGCACGGTGGCCAGCAGTGGCAGCATCACGAGCCAGCCGGCGCGGCCCGTGTGCTTGCGGACGGTCCGGGCCATCCCGGCCCCGTCCTGGAGCCATTGGTCGCGGGCGTAGTCGAACGTGTCGTCAAACCGGTGCCTGACCACCACGGAGTCGGAGACGCCGAGCTTGAACCCGGCCTGCTCCAGCCGGATTCTCAGCTCCACATCCTCCCCGGAGCGGAAGTCGTCGTCGAACCCGACGTCGAGCAGCACGTCGCGGCGCATCAGCGTGGCGCTGACGCCAAACCACTTGCGCACCCGGCTGTGGTTGTGGTGCCAGGCCAGCGCAGCCCCCCAATAGCCGGGGCCGTCGGCTTCGCTGGCCAGCCCGAATTGCAGGCCGTCGTAGCCGCCGGCCTCGAATTCGGTCAGCAGCCGGGACAGGCTCTTCGGCGGAAGGACGACGTCGGCGTCGATCAGGGCGACAACGTCGCCGGTGGCACTGCGGGCGCCGAGCATCCGTGCGGCAGGCAGGCCGCGTCCTTCATCGGAGATGACAGTCGCCCCGCAGTCGCGGGCGATTTCGACAGTGTCATCCGTCGAGCAGCCATCGACCACGATCATTTCGTACGGGTGTTGGCTGCGGATCGACTCCAGGCACTCGCCCAGCCAGGCTGCGGCATTGCGCGCCGGAACAACAACCGACACCTTCAGATCGCTCACGTGGCCTCGCCTCACTCATCCAGTTTTGAACGAACCAGATTCGCGATGAAGTCAGAGGCCTGGTCCGCTGACCAAGCGGCGGGAAGCCGGAGCAGCCAGCAGGGAACGTCCTCCAGGGCCCGGCGCACCACGGCCGCCTTCTGGCCAAAATGCTCCTCCAGCGGGACCAGGCTGGTGGCGCCGAGGGCCTCGACAAGGCGCCGCGAGACCATGGGCAGTTCCGAATGGAAGTTGCCGACGACCCGGGAGGTCATCCACTCGGCGCTGCGTGCTTCCAGCCGCGCGTCCGCGCCGTCGAAGCGCTCGAGGAAGATGGCCAGCTGTGCCGGCGCCGCGGACGAGATCCGTTGCGCCCCGAAAACATGCTCCGGCTGCACCATGCGGTGTTCGGGGGACCAGCGCCGGGTGAATGCGGCTGTTTTCGGATAGCGGACAATGACCGGATGGACCGCCGTGGCCAGATGGGCGACAGGAGTCGTCAGCCATCCGGGGGCCAGGGGCTTGCGGGTTCCCCGGAACATGTCCGGGTAGATGGCGCGGTGGTGGGGTTTGATGAACATCGGTTTGGCGTAGCCCATGAGCATTCCGCCGGCGCCCATGAAGGCCCAGTCGTCGGCCATGAACCGCACGTCGGGCATGGCCACCAGCTTCGCCACCGTACTGGTCTTTCCAACACCTCCCCAGGCCGGCAGGAGAACCCCGGAGCCGCGGAAGTCCACCACGGCAGCATGGATCATTGCCGTCTCCTCCTGGACACACAGCCGGTCCAGCAGCGGAATCACAGAGGTCAGGAGCTCACCGGCGCCTTCGATCCGGTACCCGTCCTTTGTTTCGATGATCTGGACGCGGTCCGCCGGAATATAGAGGGACTCCCCGGTGAACCGGTAGGCATCCTCCGCGTGCGACTGGCTGGAAACCGGCGATATCCTGGCGCCGATGGTGATCCGCCGCGGCGCGGTGGAATTCCCCAGGAACGGGGCGAGCATATCCCGCAGTTGCGGTTCCCCTGGTGTGCCCGCCTCCACGTCGATGCCCACGATCCCGTGGACATCGAAGGAGGCTCCGGCAGAGGCGCCAATGGGCTGTTTCACGTCGCGCTCAGGTTGGCTCATGATCCAAGCTTTCTGGGGTCGGGTTCCTGCGGTCAGGTGGTTCCGGGTGCAGGGCCTGCACCCGGCGGTCTACGGGGAAGGGCGCAGCGCGGTTCATTTGACTTCCCGCCACGGCTCTTCCGGCGTCACAACAGCCGCTTTGACCGGAGACGGCGCCGCAGGCAGCCGGCGGCCGCGCACATAGCCGGTCGCGGTGGCCGCGAGCACGGCGATGATGGCCGCTGCCCGGCCGAGCCCGGCACGGTCCCCGCCGCCGAGCCAGCCGCGGATTCCGGCGAATACTGCACGAGGCAGGACCTGCCGGACATAGCGCCGTTCGGGACCAAGTGCCCGTTTGTGGCCGACCACCCTGCTGACCTGCGCCTTGGAAATCCCTTCGCCCCAGGAACGGGCCAGCATGTAGCGCAAGGTGCCGCGCTCGGCCGGAACGTGGTGGTGCACCAGGGCCGCGGGCTCATAGACCACCCGGGATCCGGGAGCTCCGATCACCGCGCGGATGCACAGTTCGGTCTCTTCGCAGCCCAGCGGGACGGCGTCCTGACGGCCCAGGGTTGTGTTGAAACCGCCGACCCGTTCCAGGACGCTGGCGCGGAAGGACATGTTCGCGCCAATGACGTTGCGGACCTCGGCGGCGACTTTGGGCATTCCCCGGTAAGTGCAGCCGACAATCCAGTCGAGCTCGTTGGCGAAGTAGCCCGGCCGTCCGGCTTCCCAGAGCGGTTCCACCCGGCCGCCGACCGCCAGAACGTCGGGATCGTCGTACATCGCCGCGAGCCGTTCGAGCCAGTCCGGCTCGGCTTCGGCGTCGTCATCGAGGAAGGCCACGATCTCGGCCTTAGCGATGCCTGCTCCGGTGTTGCGGGCGCCCGAGAGACCCTTGGGTCCGGCGTTCTCGATAATTACGGCATCCGGGACGGTAAAGATCAGGCGCTTGTACAAGTCCACGTTGTAGTCCACGACGACGATCGTCTGCTTGGGTGGGAAGGTCTGGGTGCGGACGGAGTCCAGGGCGCCGATCAGCTGGTCCCACCGGTCCTCCGAGTAGGAGCAAATGACCACGGATACTTCCGGAAGGCTGGAGTTCTCGGACATCCTATTCGCCTGCCCGTACGCCCAGGACGCTGCTGGGATCGGTGGGAACGTGCGGGAAGACCTCGTTGGGGTACTTGTACTTGACCCGACGCAGGGCCTCGGGGCGGGCGCCGGCGGTCGGGGCTTCCCAGCTCACGCGCTCGCGGGCCAGGGTGCGGAGGACCCGCCAGCCGTCCCGGAAGGTATGCAGGTTTGACTGCCCCGAGATGCGGGACAGTTCGTGGCTGGGCACCTCGGCAATGCGCAGGCCCGCCCTTGAGGCCCGCACAATCAGTTCAGTTTCGATCTCGAACCCGTCCGACTCCAGCTCCAGAATGTCAACGCATTCGCGGCGCAGGGCGATGTAGCCGTAGCAAAGGTCCGAGTAGTCGCTGTGGAGGACAGTGTTGGCGAGCCGGGTGAGCATCTTGTTTCCGCCGCTGCGCAGCCATGTGAGATCGTCTGAGCCGCCGCCCGTCACATAGCGGGAGCCTTTGACGAAGTCGTATTCGTGCTGGAGCGGAGTCACCAGCCAGCCGATCTCCTGGGGGTCCATACTGCCGTCCCCGTCGAGCATGACGATGATGTCGCCGGAGGCTGCGGCGAATCCGGCCCGCACGGCGTTTCCTTTGCCAGGGCGGGGCTCTGCCACCACCACGACGTCCAGGCGCAAGGCCCGGGCCACCTCCACTGTGCCGTCCAGGGAACGGCCGTCAACAATTACCACCTCATCTACATAGGTGGGCATACGCCGCAGCACCCACGGCAGGTTCATTGCCTCGTTCAAAGTGGGGATCACCACGCTGACCGAGGGATTTGCCGGCGGGGGCGTCGTTTGGGGGCGCACGTTCGGCTTGAGATTCGGGATGGACACTGGCCTCACCACTCAATGACGTATTCTGCTCGTCGCAACTACAGCGCTTTCCGACTCCTCCGACCGGAAAATAGACCCAATGCTTACGCTGTTCGGTTGTCGACAACTTAGTGATATACCCCAGGGTTAAAGTTTGGTTTCGCCACCTTGCATTAACCTTGGATTAACTGGAACTTTCAACCAAATTTGAGGCACAACTGTTGATGGGCGGTTGCGTCCATGCGACACTGGCTCGATGCGGACACCCGTTCATTGGGGGCGCGTGCCGGCAGGACGCCGGCGTCTCCTGACCTTCAGGACCATGGCGGTTCCCGCCATGGTCCTGGTCATGGCCCTGGCGGCGTGCGGCACGGATGCCGCTCCACAGGGCGAGCGGCCGCTGTTCACGTCCATTTCGGCGTCGCCGGCGGCTCCGCCGACCGACGCCGGAACAGGAGGGGCACAGCCCGGGCTCCAGTCGGTGGCGCCGACCGAGCCGCCGGCAGGTGGCACCGCCACTGCCGCCCCTGCGCCTGGGGGCGCGCCGGCGTCCCGGCCTGCCCGGACATCGGCACCGCCTCCGGACCGGACCACTGACACGGCCATGTCGGGGGATCTGCCCGGATGGAGGAACGTCTTTGTGGAGGACTTCTCCGGCGGTGACGTCCCCCTGGGCTCCTTTCCCGGGCCGCTTTACCGGGACCGGTGGAGTGCCGGATACAAAGACGGAACACCGGATACGGACGGACAGGTCAGCGGCGGAAAATCGGGCTACTATCCCTCGAAAGTCCTGAGCGTCAAAAACGGCGTTCTGGACTGGTTCATGCATTCGGAAAACGGTGTCTTCATGGGTGCCGCGCCCACGCCCAAATTTCCGAATGCCAGCAAAAATCCCCCGAGGGCCAACAGCATGCTGTACGGCCGCTACTCAGTCCGGTACAGGGGGGATGCCATGCCTGGCTTCAAGACGGCGTGGCTCCTGTGGCCGGATAGTGGCATCTGGCCGCGGGACGGGGAGATAGATTTCCCAGAAGGCGACCTCGGAGCAATCCTGACGGCAGCTGCCCATTTCATGTCCTTGGATCCAAAGCGCTTTGAACAGTTCTTTTCCAATAAAGTTTCCACAGACTGGCATGTTGCCACGACAGAGTGGACCCCCGGTCGCGTTGAGTTCTTCATTGACGGACGATCCATCGGCGCGAGCACAACGGACGTGCCCTCGACGCCCATGCATTTCATCCTGCAGACCGAATCGTGCCTGCCTCTGTGTCCGGCTCCGGAAACCCAGGGCCACGTCTACCTGGACTGGGTCAGCATCTGGGTGCCGGCCTGAGCCCTCTCGGGGCGCGTCCGACGGCTTACCGGCGGCCTATCCGCCGCCGCACACCTGAGCCCTTATGCCGCAGCAGGTTACCGGCGGAGGGTGAAGGAATCCGAGAAGCTGTAGCCGTCGGCGGGAATGAACCGGGCGGCAAGTTCATCCGCCGTCGCCATGACGTCCAGGGTCCCAAAGGCCGGGTCCTGGTTCTTCCCGGATGTGCTGGCGAAGTAGCGCATCTCCGGGTCCTCGGATCGGACGTTGTAGAGTCCGACGCCGCCAACGCCGACGGTGGCGAACACGGTCCCCGAGCCCTGGGCCATGGCGTCATCGGTATCGGCCAGGCATGCGGAGGCGAAGGTCGCGGGAACGAGTTCCGCGCAGCCTCCGCCCGTGGCCAGTTGATGCGTCCGCTGATAGACATGGTCGTGGCCGGACAGGACCAGGTCCACCTGCTTTTCGATCAGCATGTTCGTGAAGTCCTGCCCCGCCTGGCAGTCGTAGTTGCCGACGCTCAGGCACGGGGTATGCATGCCCACCACCGTCCAGGGGATGTTCTGCGATTTGGCCTCGTCGATGGCGTCCGCGGTCCAGCGCCAGCGTTCGCTGTCCCTTGAGTAGTCCAGCGGCTCCCCGCCCCGGAAATCGATGCCGGGGGAAACCATGATGAAGCGGACAACCGGATTCTGCTCGGGGACATCGAGGCGCCATTGGACGCCGTATTCGCCCTGGAGGCCGGGCATCCTGTTGGGCAGGCACTGGACATACTTCTCGATGTCGCCATCCCGGCCGTCACTCTCGTGGTTTCCGGTCACCAACTGGTACGGGAAGTTCTCGCCGAGACGGGCGGTGACCATGTCGCAGAACTCCTGTTCGAGCCCGGCCTTGTATGCGAAGTCGCCCAGAGCCAGGTTCAGGTGCGGCTTGAGGCCGGCAACGGCGTCGAGCACCTTCTTGGCGCCCGAGCCTACGCCGATGTCACCCTGGGCGGTGAAATGCACGGGCTCGCCGGCCGACGGCGCGGCAGACGACGACGGCGGTGCGGTGGACGGCGATGGGGGCGACGGCGCGGGGGACGACGGCGTGCCGGGGCTCGGGCGCGGTGCGGGTTCCGGCGGCCCGGGCTGGCAGGCGGAAAGCAACAGACCCAGGCTCAGCAAGCAAGCGCCGATACCCGCCTTGCCATGTTTCCCCAGGGACCTGGCCACGATTCCTCACATCATTTGGTTGATCAGGACTGTGTAAATAGTTCTGCGAAATTCGGTGATTGGCCGGCATTTATAGGCCAGAGTAACCCGGCCGTGGAGCGAAGGCCAGAGAACGCGTCCGGCCCCGGATCGCTGGACCCGCCGTCGGAAATCCCGCCGCCGACGCGCGACGCCGTCGCGCGACGCCGTCGCCCGGGGTGGCCGCTGGCGTGTCGCGCGCCGCGTGTCCCGCGTCAGGGCCGGTGGGACCTAGCCCGGGACGGGCTTCCTCGTTAGCATGCAGAGTGGGGAATACCCCGACCGCCCCGGCGGGACAGGCCCGCCACCGCTCGAAGGAGACCGTTGTGACTCTGCCCGAAGGTTTGACCCCCGGAGTGTGGACATTGGACATGTCCCACAGCGAAATCGGTTTCAGCGTCCGCCACGCGGGCATCAGCAAGGTCCGCGGCCGGTTCAACGAGGCCTCCGCCGAGGCAAGGGTGCGCGAGTCGCTGGCGGACGCAAGCCTGCACGCCACGGTCAAGACCGCCAGCTTCGATTCGGGCGACGCCAACCGCGACGGCCACGTCCGCGGCCCGGACTTCTTCGACGTTGAGCAGTTCCCCGACATGACTTTTCGGGCCACCGGGATCCGGGGCGAGGGGGAAGACTATGTGCTGACCGGCGAGCTCACAATCCGTGGCGTCACCAAGCCGGTGGAGCTCGAAGTCGAGTACACCGGTGTGGCGGTGGACCCCTTCGGCGCCACCCGGGCCGGATTCAGTGCCGAGGCGGACATCAGCCGGAAGGAATTTGGCCTGACGTGGAACGCCGCCCTTGAAGCGGGCGGCCTGCTGGTCAGCGACAAGGTCAAGATCAACGTTGAGGCCGCCATGGTCAAACAGGCCGATACCTAAGCACCGATGAGGCGGGCCGAACCCGGACGGGCACCCGTGGACCGGGCTCGTGGAAACCTGTCCGGGGTTGGGCGCGAAAGTCGGGGATCTTTCCGGGTAAACAACTGATCCGAATGTCACTCCTACGGGCGAGAATTAATCCATGAAGACACTCCTGAACATCATCTGGCTGCTCTTCGGCGGCCTGTGGCTTGCCCTGGGATATTTCCTGGCCGGCGTCGTCTGCTGCCTGCTGATCGTCACCATTCCGTGGGGCCTGGCCTCGTTCCGCATCGCATCCTATGCCTTGTGGCCGTTCGGCCGCATGGTGGTGGACAAGCCCGGCGGCAACGGCATATTCACCCTGGTGGGAAATGTCATCTGGCTGCTTGTGGCCGGGATCTGGATCGCGATCGCGCACGTCGTTACGGCCTTCGCCATGGCCATCACGATTATCGGCATTCCGCTGGCGATCGCCAATCTCAAGCTCATACCCATCTCGCTGATGCCGCTCGGCAAACAAATCATCCCGAGCAACACCCCGTATGTGACCGCCTACAGCCCCGGCCGGCGCTAGGCGGCGGCAGCGCAGCCAGCAGGCCGGGGGCACTTCGCCTGTCAGTTCAAGCAATCCGAGGGAGAGGACCATGAGCCAAACGGCAAATGGCGACACGGACCTCATGCTGGTCATTGTCCGCGAGTTCAGGGCGCCGATCCAGGGTGTGTGGTCGGCTTTGACGGACCCGGACCAGGCTCCGCAGTGGTGGGGTCCGCGCGGCTTCCACGTCCCGCGTGAGAGCGTCGACGCGGACCTCGAAGTCGGCGGCCTGTACCGCGCCTGCATGATCCAGGACAGTACCGGGCAGCAATTCTGGTGGAGCGGGGTGCATACCGATGTCGAGCCGCCGCACCTGTTCGTGTTCACCCATGCCTGGGACAAGCCGGACGGAACCCGCGGCTTCGAGACCGAGGTGACGATCCGGTTGGAGGAGATCGACGGCGGCACGCAGATGACCTTCACGCAGGGGCCGTTCGACTCCGCGGAAAGCCGCGACCGCCATGGCGAAGGGTGGCGCGAGTCGTTCGACCGGCTGGCGAATCACCTCAGCGTGGCTGCCTGAGCCGCCGGCCGCCGGTGGGAGGCCGGCACACGGCTCACGCGAGTTCGCCCTGCAGGTTCCCGCGGGCCGCGTCCAGCCACAGTGTCCGGCCGCGGTCGGTATGGAAGAGCGGATCGAGCTGCAGCAGCTGGCGGACGACGGCGGCGCGGCCGGCGGCGAAGTCGGCGTCGCCGATGTGGGCGAAATCTTCCCTGACGGCGGCGAGGTAGCGGGCGTAGGCCTCCGGTTCCCCGCCGAGGACGGAGAGGTCGGCGTCGCTGAGCAGAGCGCCGTCGTCGTCTCCGGGCTCCGGACAGTGGTCGGCCGTCAGCAGCACCAGGCGCACCACTTCGTCCACCTCGGCGGCCGGTAGACCGGCATGCCGGAGCCGGTCGTCGGCCAGCCGTGCCGACGCTTCCTCGTCCTGGCCTGCCACGCCGCGGTAGACGGCGTCGTGGAACCAGGCGGCCAGCAGCACGGTCCGGGGCGGATCGGCCGGATCGCACAGCAGGTCCAGGGCTTCCAGCACCGCCAGCAGGTGGGTGCGGCCGTGGTACGTCCGGTGTTCCTCGCCCCAGCGGTCCAGCAGGTCCAGGAAGAGGGCGTCGTGGCCCGGCAACGCCTCGTTCCAGCGGTTCAGGAGCGGGACCCGGAGGGCCTTGCCGCGTCGTCGGGCCGGGATCCGCAACCCGCTGGCGATCAACTTTCGGACGAGGACCCGGCCCTCCACGGGGATGGCGCCGGCCGCCACCAGGGCCTCGTAGCGGGCCTCGGCGACGTCGTAGTGGTCGCCGTCGAACGCTCGCCCGGGGATGCCGGCGGCTGCGGCGAAGGCGTGCAGTTCCGCGAGCGACGTGTCCGAGACCAGATGGGAAAAGTGGGTTCCGTGGGCAGGCCAGAGCGGCGGATCGACGTAGACGGCCATGGTGGCAGTCTAGCCCCGACCCCGGACACGCGCGGCCCGGACTGCGGGCACCGGTGCGGGCGCCGGGCGGGCGCCGCCGTCGGGGTCATGCCGCGACGGCGGGGCCACCGCCGTTGTGGTCACACCGCGACGGCGGGTCGGATGTTCTGGTTCCCGCGGAACACGTTCCCGGGATCAAACTCGCGTTTCACTTCTGCCAGCCGGTTGTAGTTTTCGTCGCCGTAGGCCGCGCGGATCCGGGCCTGGCCTTCGTCGCCGATGAAGTTCAGCCAGACGCCCCCGGTCGCGTAGGGGGAGATGTCCTGGCGGAAGCGTTTGACCCATGCCTTCGCGTCCTGCCCGCCCTGCGGGGTGTCACCCAGGCCGAACGGGTGGCTCACCCAGCTGGCGGTCCGGTTCAGCAGCGGGGTGGCCGCGGCGGCCGGCCCGCTCACCGCCCCGCCCCAATGGGCGATCAATTGCTGGGAGCTTGGTCCCGGGAGATTCCGGGCCGAGTCGATGATGACGTCCAGGGCGTCGTCGGAGAGTTCGTCGTGGTAGTCGGCGCTCCAGTAGTTGTACTTGCCCGGCGGGTCGTCGAGGGAGCACTGGAAGTCTGCGTAGCCCGTGTCTTCCACCAGGTCCACAACAGGGCCCAGTTCCCGGTATGCCTTGGCATGTTCTTTGCCTTCCTCGGCATCCCCGGCGAAGACATACACGACGTACACCGCCATCTTGCCCACCATGGCCGCGGGCACGAAGGGTTCCGCCGGTGCAATCCCGTAGATGAGGGTGGCGGACTCTTCGTTGGGAGCCGCGGAGGCCAGGTCCCGGTATCCGCGGCTGAGTTCCGGGGCCGCGTCCCCCGGCCACATCAGCACCCCGGCATGCACGCGTGGCCCCAGCTGATGCAGGCCGAACGTAAACGAGGTGGCGACGCCGAAGTTCCCGCCGCCGCCGTGCAGGGCCCAGAAGAGTTCGGGATTCTCCTGGGCGCTGGCCCTCACCTGCTCGCCGGTGGCCGTGACCAGATCCACGGAGACGAGGTCGTCGCAGGCGAAGCCGAAGGCGCGCTCGAGCCAGCCGGACCCGCCCCCGAGCGTGAAACCCGCGAGCCCGGTCGTGGAGACCCGCCCGCCTGTGATGGCGAGGCCGTATTCCTGGGTGGCGCGGTCGAACTCGCCGCAGGTGAGGCCCGCGCCCACCGTGGCAGTGCGGGCCTCCGGGTCCACCCGCACGGATTTCATCGGACGAACGTCGACCACGAGGCCGCCGTCGTTCATGGACATGCCGGCTACGGAATGGCCGCCGGCCCGGACGGCGACTTCGAAGCCGTGTGTCCGCGCGTACGCCAGCGCCTCGGCCACCCCTTCCGGGTCGGCGCACGGGGCAATGACGGCCGGATGGCGGTCGATCATCGCGTTGAAGAGTCTTCGTGTTTCGTCGTACTCCGGGTGACCCGGCCTGACCCACCTCATGGCAGTGCTCCCTCGGTGACCGCGGCTCCGCCCCACTTTTCGAGCTTACGACTGCACGCCGGTTGTGGCTACGGCTCGTTGTTTGGCCGGCCGCGCACCGCCGGCCCCTTAGCCGCGGACACCTGTCCGCCGACCGGGTGTTCTGGTGCGGGCGGCTGGCGGGAGTGGACGGTGGTTTAGCCGCGGGCGTCGCGGACCGGGTGCTGGCTGACGATGGAAACCCGGTTGAACGCGTTCATCGTAATCGCCAGCCAGCTGACGGCCGAAAATTCTTCGGCAGTCAGGTGCCGCCTGGCCTGTGCGCCTTCATGGTCGCGGGTATGGGCGTCAGAGATGGTGGTGATGGCCTCGGCCAGCGTCAGGGCTGCACGTTCCTTTTCGGAGAACAGAGAGGTGTCGCGCCATGCGGGGAGAACGGCCAGGCGCTGGGCCGACTCGCCGTTCTTAACGGCATCGCCCACGTGCATGTCCAGGCAAAAGGCGCAGCCGTTGATCTGCGAAATGCGGACATTGAGCAACTCAATGAGTGTGTCGTCCAGCCCGGCCTCGGTGGCGGCTTCCTTGGCTTTCAGGCCCAGCCCGTTGAGTGCGCGCCAGGCAGCGGGGTGCGCCTTGTCAAGGAATATGCTCCGGTGCCCGGGATCCTGCGGTGCCGTCGTGTCATTCATGGATTCCACAATACCGACGGGCCTCGGCACGGCCCGGAGCGGCGTGTGACAATTTTGTCAAACCTGTGACAAGCTTTGGGGGTGGGAGTGTTTGGTTCGGCGGCCGGCTCCTTGGGGGACCCGGCCGCCGGACCGCTCCTTCTGAGCCGGGCCTCCCCGGGCAGCTACTTTCGAGCCGGGCCAGACTTCGCACCGCCGAGCTCCGCTAGGCCGGGCCTCCTCCTAGCCGGTCCATCTGAGCCGCGCCTTTGAGCTGCTCCTTCCTAGCTGTGCCTTCCGAGCCGGTCCTTCCTAGCCGTGCCTTCCGAGCCGGGCCAGGCTTCGCGCCGCCGAGCTCCGCCAGGCCGGGCTTCACGAGTTGATTTTCGCCGGATCCCGCTGGGGGACATGTCCAGTTTTCAGCCAATCGTGCGGCCGCGGGAATACATGTCCAGTGGTCACGTCCGGCAGCGGGGCACATGTCCACTCTTCAGGTCCGGGGATGGGCACAAAGGGCGTATGTCCACTGGCACGGGGCAGCGGAGGGCATGCCCGGCGGTCACACGTGGCAGCGATGGGCATGTCCAGTTTTTGGGCAATTTTGCGGAGCGGGGGAGGGCATGTCCCTTGGCCACGTCCGGCAGCGGAGGACATGTCCAGTCTTCAGGTCCGGGGATGGGCACAAAGGGAGTATGTCCACTGGCGCGGGCCAAGGGAGGACATGTCCCGCGGACTCACAGGTGAGCAGGAGCAGCAGGAGCAGCGCCAGCAGCAGGGGAAGCCGCCGAAGCCGCATGGGCCAGTTCCGCCCCCGCCGCCTGCATGGCTGCCGGATCTCCGGCCACGATGATGCGGGCAAAGCTGTCTGCGTAGTCGCCAAGGTCCGGATCCACCGATCCCACCACCGCGTACACCGGTGTGGTGCCGGCACGGGCCAGGATGGCACCGATGATCTTCCCCTGGCCGGTCTGGGAATCCAGCCGGCCCTCGCCGACCACCACCGCGCTGCTGGCGGCCAGTTGCGCGTCGAAGCCCAGCAGATCCAGGACATAGTCCGCCCCTGACACCAGGCGGGCGCCGTAACGGGCCCACATTCCGCCGGAGAAGCCACCCGCCGCGCCGGTCCGGTCCACCAGACTGGGATCGCGGCCGTAGTCCCGGGCGAACTCCGCCGCGAGCAGTTCGAGTCTGTGTGTCAGCAGCTCAACCGCGGCCGGCCCGGCTCCCTTCTGCGGCCCGAACACGCGTGCGGCGTCGGAAAAACGCGTCGTGACATCACTCAGGATCACCAGCTCGGCACCGCGGAGCCCGCCGCGTTCCTCGATCGCGGCGATGGCGCCGGCCCCGCCGTCGGTGGTGGCCGAGCCCCCTGCCGCCACCACGATGCGGCGTGCGCCGTGCCGGGCAGCCTCCGCGATCAGGACGCCGGTGCCGTACGTGCTCGCCGTCAGCGGGTCCCGGCCGCCGGCGGACGGCAGGTTGAGGCCGCTCGCGACGGCCAGTTCGACGACGGCGGTCCCGTCGGCGGTGAGCCCGACCGCCGCCTCGACGGGTTCGCCCCACGGCCCGACCGTGGTGACAAAGACGGGCCGGGCGTCCAGACCGCGGGCGAGGGCCTCGGTGGTGCCCTCGCCGCCGTCGGCCACGGGCAGCTCGCGGGCCGCCGCGCCGGCCGTGCGGATGCCGGCCGCGATGTGCCCGGCCACCTCGGAAGCGGTGAAGGTGCCCTTGAAACTGTCCGGGGCCACCAGGATGCTCATCGGCTCAGAACCCTACGTTTTCCCGGCCCTTGAGCTGCAGCATCTGCCGCGCCTCGTCGGGGGTGGCGACCTCAAAGTTGAGGGCTTCCAGGATGGTGCGGATCCGGGTGACCTGTTCGGCGTTGGACGCGGCGAGCTGGCCGGGACCGATCCACAGGGAATCCTCCAGGCCCACCCGGACGTGGGAGCCCATGGCGGCGCCGATAGTGGCGAGCGGCATCTGGTTCCTGCCGGCGCCCAGGATGGACCACTCGTAGTCCTCGCCGAGCAGGCGGTCCGCCGTGCGGCGCATGTGCATGAGGTCCTCGGGGTGCGCGCCGATGCCGCCGAGCAGGCCGAAGACCGACTGGACGAACAGCGGTCCCCTGGCCAGCCCGCGGCCGTGGAAGTGCGCGAGGTTGTTCAGGTGCGAGATGTCGTAGCACTCGAACTCGAAGCGGGTGCCGTTCTGGTTGCCGATGCCCAGGATGGTCTCGATGTCCTGGAAGGTGTTCTTGAAGACGAGGTCGCGGCTCTTTTCGAGCCCCTCGCGCTCCCAGTCGTGGCCGAACTCGGTGAAGCGGTCCAGCATCGGGTACAGCCCGAAGTTCATCGAGCCCATGTTGAGTGAGGCAAGCTCCGGCTTGAACAGCGCCGCCGGCTGCATCCGCTCCTCGACGCTCATGTGCGGCGAGCCGCCCGTGGTGATGTTGATGACGGCGTCGGTGTTGCGCTTGAGCTTGTCCAGGATCGGGGCGAAGTGCTCGGGGTCCTGGGAGGGGCGGCCGTCCCTGGGGTCGCGGGCGTGCATGTGCACAATAGCGGCGCCTGCCTCGGCGGCGCCGATCGCGGCGTCGGCGATCTCGTCGGGGGAGACGGGCAGGTGCGGGGACATGGACGGGGTGTGGATGGCGCCGGTGACGGCGCTGGTGATGATGACCTTGCGGGCAGCAGCCATGGGAATGTCTCCTTGGTGGGGCGGGGCGGGGCAGCGTGGGTGCGGGGTGGGCGGCGGCCTGGGGCGGACCGGCTCCCCAGGCAGTTCAGTTCAGGTCAGTAGAGCTTTTCGGTGTTGCCGTCCACGGCGAGTGCCTGGCCGTTGACGTTGCGGGCCATGTCGCTGGCAGCGAAGGCGGCCATGTTGGCGATGTCCTCGGCCTCGATCAGCCGGCCCAGCGAGGACTGGTTGTGGTACAGGGCGGACACCTCGTCCGCCGGCAGCTCGAGCATCCGGGCCTTGGCGGCGATGACGGAGTCGATGCGTGGGCCGTTGACGGCGCCGGGGCAGATGGCGTTGACGCGGATGCCGTCCGGGCCAAGTTCGATCGCGAGAGTTTTGGTCAGCCCGACGACGGCCCACTTCGACGCCGAATAGGCGCTGCGGCCGGCCATGCCCAGCCGCCCGGCGGCCGAGGACAGGTTCACGATAGAGGCGCCGCTGCCCTCGCGCAGCAGGGGCAGGGCATGCTTGATGCAGAAGAACTGGCCATGGATGTTGACGTCGAAGGTTGCCTTCCACGCCGC
Organism: Arthrobacter sp. 05N33_2; assembly: GCF_056397425.1. Taxonomy (NCBI): domain Bacteria; kingdom Bacillati; phylum Actinomycetota; class Actinomycetes; order Micrococcales; family Micrococcaceae; genus Arthrobacter; species Arthrobacter sp. 05N33_2. Next base: position 23,826 of record NZ_JBFTNJ010000004.1, on the reverse strand, counting down.
GGCGTCGAGGGATTCCAGGGGCCCGGTGGGACCGGCGATGCCGGCGTTGTTGACGAGGACGTCGAGGCCGCCCATTTCGTCCCGGACGGTGTCCATGAGTTCGCGGACCTGGCCCTCGTCCGAGACGTCGCTGACCGCGGCGAGGAGCCCGTTGACGCGGGCCTTGTCGACGGCGTCGGGGTCGATGTCGGTGACGAAGACGGTGGCGCCGAGTTCCCGGAACTTGCTGGCGATGGCCAGGCCGATGCCGTTCGCTCCGGCGGTGACGAGAATGCGCTTGGCGGTGAAATCCATGAGTAGTCCTTGCAGTGAGATGGCTTGCGGACCCGCTCCGAACGCGCGGCGGGGCGCATCCGGAACGGGCGGTGGGAGCAGTGCGTCAGTGGGCGGCCGGAACAATCGCGGGCTTCTCCGTGCCGCGCTTGAGCAGCAGGGACAGCAGCGCGCCGATGACGCACATGCCCACGATGAACCACAGGCCGGAGAGCTTGGAGCCGGTGGCGTCCTGCATGAAGCCCATGACGTAGGGGCCCAGGAAGCCGCCGCAGAGGCCGATGGTGTTGACGAAGGCGATGCCGCCGGCGAGGGCGGCGCCGCTGAGCCGGGTGGCCGGGTAGGTGAAGAGAATCGGCTGCAGGGCGAAGAAATTGAAGGCGGCGAGGCAGAAGCCGATCATGCCCAGCAGCGGCCCGCCGACGGCGCCGAGGGCGAAGCCGGCGACGATGCCGGTCATGGTGCCGGTGACCAGCATCCGGGAGCGGCGGCCGTCGGTGGCGAAGCGGGGGACCAGCAGGGCGCCCGCCGCGGAGAAGATCCACGGGATGGCCGTCAGCAGGCCGATCTGCAGCGGGCTGAGCTTGCCGTACGTGCCGATGATGGAGGGCAGGAAGTAGGACAGGGCGTAGACGGCGATCTGGTGGGTGAAGTAGACGCCGACAACGAGGAGGATCTGCTTGTCCTTCAGGACATCGCGGAGCAGGTGGTTGCCGGAGGCCGCGGCGCCGGCGGTCTCCTCGGCGGCGATGCGGGCCTCGAGATCGGCGGCTTCCTCGGCGGTGAGGAACGTCGCCATGCTGGGGCGGTCCGGGAGCTTCTTCCAGACGACGTAGGCGAGGACGCAGGCCGGGAGTCCTTCGACGAGGAACATCCACTGCCAGCCGTGCAGGCCGCCGAGCCCATCAAAGGTCAGCAGCAGCCCGCCCAGCGGGGCCCCGACAATGTTGGCGATGGAGACGCCGAGCAGGAACATTCCGTTGGCCTTGGCGCGGTCCTTGACCACGAACCACTGCGTCAGGAAGTACATGACGCCCGGGAAGAGTCCGGCCTCGGCCACGCCGAGCAGCATCCGCATGATGTAGAAGGACCATTCGCCCTGGACGAAGGCCATGCCGGCGGAGATGATGCCCCAGGTGATCATGATCCGCATGATCCAGAAGCGGGCGCCGACCTTGTGCATGATCAGGTTGGACGGGATTTCGGACAAGGCGTAGGTCAGGAAGAACAGCCCGGCGCCGATGCCGTACGCGGTGGCCGAGATGCCGAGGTCGATCTCCAGCCGGTCCTTGGCCATACCGATGTTGGTGCGGTCCAGGAAGGCCATGATGTAGGCGCCGATCAGCAGCGGCATGACGCGGCGTAAGATCACGCCGTTGATTTCCTGTGGCGTGCGCATCTTCTTTGTTGCGGATACAACTGACATGGGTCGGGGTCCTTGGCTCGTGGGCGGGATAGGTGGTCAGGGCGGGCATGCGGAAAGGGCAAACGGGAGGCAGACGGCCGCGGCAGTGCGCGCGGCGCGTGGTTCGTCAGGGTCGCGGGAATGGGTAGGGCTGGCCGCGGACGGGCCGGCCCGCGTGTAGCGCGGCCTCAGCTGTCAGGAGGCGTGCAGCCGCACGTCCGCCCGACGTGCAGGCGGTGCCGGCACACTTTCGAGGTATAGGTGGCGGACGGGGAATCGATGCGTTTGAGCAGCATGGCGAACGCCTCGTTGGCCATTTCCTGCTGCGGTTGGACAATGCTGGTCAGGTTGATCAGCCCGGAGCGGCTGTGCGGCAGCCCGTCACAGCCGGCGACGGCGACGTCGTCCGGGATGCGCAGGCCGCGCGACAACGCGTATTCCATGACGCCGATGGCAAGCTCGTCGCTGCCGCAGACCACGGCCTGCGGCGGCGTTCCGGCCGAGAAGAGCCGCTCCGCCGCCAGCCGGCCGCCCTCGTTGTTCACCCTGGTGCTGATCTTCCGGTCGCCGCTGATCGTGATGCCCGCCGCGGCGGCTGTGCGGACAAACGCCTGTTCGCGGGCCAGGGAGGCCGTTGAGAACCGGGGGCCGATCACGGTGGCGATTTCGGTGAAGCCGTGGCTGAGCATGTGCTGCATCAGCGTGGTGGCTGCGGCGTCGTCGTCGATCCCGACGAAATCCGAGTCGAGGAAGTCCGCCCGGCGGGACAGGCACACGTAGGGGATGCGGGCCGCCCTCAGCGTGCGGAGCGCGGTGGCGTCGTCCCGGAGCGAGGCGGCCAGGATGATGCCATCGACGTTGCGGTGCGCGAGCGTCGAGGTGACCTGGGCGAGCACCTCCGGATCGTCCTGGGTGGTGGCGACGAACACTTCGTAGCCGGACTCCGCCGCGGCCGTAATGACGCCCTGCGCCCAGCGCGGAAACATCGGATTGATGATGTTCGGCAGGATCAGCCCGATGACCCGGGTCCGCTGCGGGTCGGTTGACTGCGACGGCTTACGGGGCCTGAAGCCGAGCTCGTTCGCCACGTGGATGATGTGGCGTCGGGTCTCGGGCGAGACGCCGCCCTTGCCGTTGAGGACGTAGGAAACCGCAGCCGAGGAAACCCCTGCGGCGCGGGCCACGGCAGCGGCCGAAACCGGCGGAACGGGGCCGTCGACGGTGGCGCTTACGGCGTGTTCGTGCATGTCCGGCCCTCCTTCGCGTCGGTTCGTTTTGCTGTGACCCCAGTTACAGTAAGGAGCCCGCCGATCGTTAAGCAACGTTAAGTCATTCACGCGGGCCGTGCAGGCAGACTGCTGACGGACATGCTCATTGTTCGCGCCCGGGCCGACGGCTGCCGGATATGCCCATTGTTGGCGCCCGGGCCGGGGGGACATGTCCAGCCGTGGGCCCGGGCGCTGGGCATAGTGGCACTATGGCCACTCTTCGGGCGCGGGGGAGGGCATGTCCAGCGGCGGGGTGCCCAGGGGGGGCATGGCCCTCGGGCGGGGTGCGCGGCAGGGGGGGGGCGGCCGCGGGGCGCACGGTGGCCGCGGGTGGTCGGCCCTAGACAGGCGTTTCGCTGTCGGCAAACATGGAGCCAGCCCCCCTCTTATCAAAGTTGAGCGATGTAGACTCAAGTTTGATATCAGAACCTTTCCGGAAGGAGCCCTCGTTGGACGCCAAATTCACCACCAAGAGCCAGGAGGCCCTCGCTGCGGCCGCCATGAACGCCTCGACCGCGGGCAACCCGCAGGTCGAGCCCGCTCACTTGCTCAAGGCCCTCATGGACCAGCGGGAGGGCGTCGCCGTCGCGCTGCTCCGCGCCACCGGCGCCGACCCGGACGCCGTCAGTGTCCAGGCGAGCACCGCCATCAAGGCCCTTCCGTCGACCTCCGGGAGCAGCGTGCAGCAGGCGCAGTTGTCCCGGGCAGGGCTGCAGGCGATCAAGAATGCCCAGAACGAAGCCGAGCGGCTCGGGGACGCCTTTGTTTCCACCGAACACCTGCTGCTGGGCCTTGCCGCCGGGAGCGACGGCGTCGGGAAGCTCCTGCGCGAGGCCGGAGCCTCCCACGAGGCACTGCTGGCCGCCCTCCCGGGCGTCCGCGGCGACCGCAAAGTGGACAACGCGGACCCGGAAAACTCGTTCCAGGCGCTGGAGAAGTACGGCACGGACCTCACTGCGGTCGCCCGCTCGGGCAAGCTGGACCCTGTGATTGGCCGTGATGCCGAGATCCGGCGGATCATCCAGGTCCTGAGCCGCCGCACCAAGAACAACCCCGTCATCATCGGCGAGCCCGGCGTCGGCAAGACCGCCGTCGTCGAGGGTCTCGCCCAGCGGATCGTGGAAGGCGACGTGCCCGAAAGCCTGCGCGGCAAGACGCTGATCGCCCTGGACCTCGCCTCGATGGTGGCCGGGGCGAAATACCGCGGCGAATTCGAGGAGCGGCTCAAGGCTGTCCTGGAGGAAATCAAGAACTCTGAGGGGCAGATCGTCACGTTCATCGACGAACTCCACACGGTGGTGGGTGCCGGCGCCACCGGGGACAGCTCCATGGATGCCGGCAACATGCTCAAGCCGATGCTGGCCCGCGGTGAGTTGCGCCTCATCGGTGCGACCACGCTGGACGAGTACCGCGAGAACATCGAAAAGGACCCCGCCTTGGAGCGCCGGTTCCAGCAGGTCTACGTGGGCGAGCCCAGCGTGGAGGACACCATCGGCATTCTGCGCGGCCTCAAGGAACGCTACGAGGCCCACCACAAGGTCTCCATCTCCGATTCCGCCCTCGTGGCGGCCGCGACGCTCTCCAACCGGTATATCTCCGGCCGGCAGCTGCCGGACAAGGCGATCGACCTCGTGGACGAGGCCGCGTCCCGGCTGCGCATGGAAATCGATTCGGCCCCGGAGGAGATCGACCAGCTGCGCCGCCAGGTGGACCGCCTGACCATGGAGGAACTGGCCCTGGCCGGCGAGACCGATCCCGCATCGGTGGAACGGCTCGCGGCCCTGCGGGCGGACATGGCGGACAAGAAGGAGGAACTCGCGGGCCTGAACGCCCGGTGGGAGGCCGAGAAGGCGGGCCTGAACCGGGTGGGCGACCTGCGGGCCAAGCTTGACGAGCTCCGCTCCGCCGCGGACAAGGCCCAGCGCGAGGGGGACCTGGAGACGGCGTCCAGGATCCTCTACGGCGAGATCCCCGCCCTGGAACGGGAACTGAACGCCGCCGCCGAGGCCGAGGCGGCCGTGCCGGACAAGTCCGGGCAGATGGTGGCCGACGAGGTCACGGCCGACGACATCGCCGAGGTGATTTCGGCCTGGACCGGCATCCCCGCGGGGCGCATGCTCCAGGGCGAGAGCCAGAAGCTGCTGAACATGGAGCACGTGCTGGGCGAGCGGCTGATCGGCCAGAAGCAGGCCGTCGCCGCGGTTTCCGACGCCGTGCGCCGCGCCCGCGCCGGGATCAGCGACCCCAACCGGCCCACCGGCTCGTTCCTGTTCCTCGGCCCCACCGGCGTCGGCAAGACCGAACTCGCCAAGTCCCTCGCGGACTTCCTGTTCGACGACGAGCGCGCGATGGTGCGGATCGACATGTCCGAATATTCGGAGAAGCACTCCGTGGCCCGGCTCGTCGGGGCGCCTCCCGGGTACGTCGGCTATGAGGAGGGCGGCCAGCTTACCGAGGCCGTGCGGCGGCGCCCGTACTCCGTGCTGCTGCTCGACGAAGTGGAAAAGGCCCACCCGGAGGTCTTCGACATCCTCCTGCAGGTGCTCGACGACGGCCGGCTCACCGACGGGCAGGGCCGCACCGTGGACTTCCGCAACGTGATCTTGGTGCTCACCTCGAACCTGGGCAGCCAGTTCCTCGTGGACCCCAACCTCGACGCCGCGGCCAAGAAGAACGCCGTCATGGCCACGGTGAACGCCTCCTTCAAGCCGGAGTTCCTCAACCGGCTCGATGAAGTGGTGCTGTTCGATCCGCTGAGCGTGGAGGAGCTCTCCCGGATCGTGGAACTGCAGGTCAAGGAGCTGGGCGAGCGGCTCAAGGGCCGCCGGCTGAACCTCGAAGTTACCGAGGGTGCCCGCGCCTGGCTGGCCGTATCCGGCTTCGATCCCGCGTACGGCGCGCGGCCGCTGCGCCGCCTGGTGCAGCGCGAGATCGGCGACCGGCTGGCAAAGGCCATCCTGGCCGGCGAAATCGCCGACGGCGACACCGTCCTGGTGGACACCGCGCCGGACCTGATGGAACTCACCATGGGCGGGCTGGGGGACGGGGAGCTGACCAGCGGCGGCGCGGCCACGGGCACCGGGCTCTCGGTCCGGCGCAAGGAGTAGGCGCCGCCGGGCAAGCCTAGGGCAGCAGGGACTCCTTGATGACGTTTCCGCCGTTCGTCGCGGCGTAGCAGTCGACCCGCCGGTCGCCCATCTCCCAGCTGCGCGGGCTCGGGTAGGCCAGCTTGTAGCTCAGGTCGTAGTCGCCGGCCTTTGCCGTGAGCGGAGCCGCCTTGCAGGCATCGCGTGCCTTCTGCTTGAGCTGGTCCCGGCCGGGGTACGAGTCATCTGGCCCGTATTTTTCCACGGCGACCAGCTGCGCCGAGTGGCCGGTGGCGCAATCCACGACGGTGGACTGTTGCGCATCCGGGTCGAAGTCCTTGAAGCAGTCCCGCAGCTGGAAGTCCAGGGGGCTGACGCCCTCCAGCGGCAACGCCCCGCGGCTGGCGGGGGCGGACGCCGACGAAGCGGCGGGGGCCGGGCTGTCGTTTTCCGCGGAGGCCTGGCCGCTGCCGGCAAATGCGGCCACAGCCCACCAGACCAGAAGCGCAAGCACCACCAGGACGGCCGCGGCCGCGCCGAGCCGCTTTGGCCCCTGCCGGCGGATCCGGCGGACCAGGGGGCGTGCCCGCCGTGAGAGAGCCTTCTTGGTGCGTGAGAGCGCTTTCCTGGCGCCGGCGAACGCGGTGCCGGCAAGGGCCGGGCGCGCGGGTTTCGCCGCTGCGGGTGCCGCCGCAGGATTCGTGGGCCGCGCACGGTCGGCTGTAATGACGGGCAGGGCGGACGTCGGCGGCCTCGAGGGCGGCGGCGGGATGGCCCCGGCGTCGTTCCTTGGATTCTCTTCGGTCACTGAGAAATTCACCACTTCCGTGCGTCTTTGCCGGGGCTGGAAGCCCGGCGTAGCGGCCCTTTTCTGGGCGCACATCACGAAACTCTATCGAAGATGCGCGGCACCGCGCATGCGCCGGTGGCTCCGGCCACCGTTGCGGGAGGCGCCACACTGTCCACAGGGGGCGGGCCGGCGAGCAGTTGGCGCCGAAAGCATGTAATCTAGGTGTACGACAAATTGACCAAACATTCCGGGGCCTCACCTATCGCCAAAAGGTGACCACCTCCGGTCCAAGTACAAAAGGGGGTCACGCCATGGGGCGCGGCCGTCAAAAGGCAAAAGCTACCAAGCAGGCTCGGGACATCAAGTACTACTCCCCGAACACTGACTATTCGGCCCTCCAGCGCGAGCTCACGGGCCCGGGAAGTCGTGCCACGAGCCACTTCGCGGATGACCCGGTTGAACCGGATTATTCAGCGTATGTGGATAAGTACGCGGACGATGTGGAAGACGACGACGACGAGGTTGATTCCCGTCGCATAGGTTAGTCGACGTTTCCTTCCGGCAGTTCTCTCCGGGGGATCCATCCGGCACCGCGGTGCCAGCCAAAGATTTTCGGGCCGCCGGCCACACCTGTAACAGGCGTGGCCGGCGGCCTTTCTTGTGCCCGCAGCCTTCCGTATCCGGGCCGGCCGGCTGGCCCGCGCTGCGCCGCGGATGAGCCGGCGCAGTTGTCACCAGCGGGGCGCCGGGCTACGTTGTTCGTGCCGGATTTTCCCGGACGCCACACCGATGCCCCGGAAGGACTGCCATGACCATGCGCAAAGGATTCGCCGAGGGCGAGCTCTGCTGGACAGACCTCCAGACCCCCGACGTGGAGACAGCGAAGGTCTTTTACACGGAGGTTTTCGGCTGGCGGTACGAAGACCTGCCCACTCCCGACGGACGCAGCTACGCGAAAGCCTTCCTGGGCGACGACCTGGTTACCGTGCTCGCTCCGCAGAACGCCCGGCAGGAAGCCGCGGCCGAACCGGGCCGGTGGAACGTGTATTTCGCGGTCGACGACGCCCGGGACCTGGCCGCCGAACTGGCGCATTCCCCCGGGCACCTTGAATTCGGCCCCGAGGAGATCGGTGACACCGGCGTCATGGTCTTCTTCGCCCCGCCCGGCGGCGGAACCACCGGGGCCTGGCAGGCCGGCAGCCACATCGGAGCCGGCCGGAGCCAGGAGGCGGGCACCTTGGCCTGGGCTGAACTGCTCACGCCGGAACCGCAGGCCGCCGTCGGCTTCTTCCAACAGCTCTTCGGGCACGACGTCACCGAATACCCCCAGGACGACGGCGGCACCTACACCACGCTCATGGTGGGCGGCGCCGAGGTGGCCGGCATCGCCCGGGTTCCCGGCGACGCGCAGGACACCCTCGAGCCGGGGTGGCAGGTCTACTTCGGCGTCTCCGACGTCGCAGCGGCGGTGCAGGCTGCGGTGGCCGCCGGCGGCGTCGTGCTGATCGAACCGGACGAGGTCGAGGAAGCCGGAACCATCGCCACCCTCAAGGATCCGCAGGGCGGCGTCTTCAGCCTGCTGGAGGTTTAGGACCGCGGCTTAAACGGATCGAGTGCTCCCCACCGGCTCCCTCGCCTCGCAAGCTCGGCCAGGGAACCCTGCCGGCGTGGGCCCGGCTGCCGTTTTGAGACCTCAAAACGGCTGAGGAGCACTCGACGTGGGTCGGGCCCGTTTAGGCGTAGGCGTTGACCAGCCGGACGGCGCCGCCGTCGACGCCCTTGGCGCCCTGGACGTAATCCGGGCCGGTCTTGAGGACCGCATCCGAGTTCTGCTCGACGGTGCCCATGATCCAGGACGGCAGGCCACGGTCGTTGAGCCGGTTCACGGCCGCGTCGGCCGCTTCCGGCGAAACAATGGCCACCATGCCCACGCCCAGGTTCAGGGTGCGCTCGAGGTCGGCCAGCGGGACGTTGCCGAGCTCGGAAACCAGCTTGAAGATGGCCGGGAGCTCCCAGGTGGAGCGGTCGACGGTGGCCAGCAAGCCCTGCGGGAGGACGCGGGCGAGGTTGGCTGCGAGGCCGCCGCCGGTCACGTGGCTGAAGCCGTGGACGGCCTTGCCGCCCGCGGAGCCGTTCACCGGGAAGGTGCGGGCGAGGTCCAGGCAGTCCGCGGCGTACACGCGGGTGGGCTCGAGGAGCTCCTCGCCCAGGGTGCGGCCTAGCTCGGAGACCTGGCGGTCCAGGGCCCAGCCGGCGTGGTTGATGACGCGGCGGACCAGCGAGTAGCCGTTGGAGTGCAGGCCGGAGGAGGCCATGCCGATCACCACGTCGCCGGCGCGGACGCGGTCCGGGCCGAGCAGCTGGTCGGCCTCGACAACGCCGGTGGCGGCACCGGCGACGTCGTACTCGTGTTCCCCGAGCAGGCCGGGGTGTTCGGCGGTTTCGCCGCCCACCAGGGCGGTGCCGGCGACCGAGCAGGCGGCCGCGATGCCGCGGACGATGTCGGCGATGCGCTCCGGGACCACCTTGCCGCAGGCGATGTAGTCGGTCATGTACAGCGGCTCGGCGCCCACGACGACGATGTCGTCCACCACCATGCCGACGAGGTCGTAGCCGATGGTGTCGTGGATGTCCATGGCCTGAGCGATTGCCACTTTGGTGCCGACGCCGTCGGTGGAGGTGGCCAGCAGCGGGCGCCTGTAGGTAAGCAGCCGGGAGACGTCGTAGAGGCCAGCGAACCCGCCGACGCCGCCGATCACCGAGGCGTTGTGGGTGGCCTTGACGGCGTCCTTCATGAGTTCGACGGCGCGGTCTCCCGCTTCGACGTCGACGCCGGCGGAGGCGTAGGTGATGCCGGCGTTCTGGGCGGCGTTCATGTCAGCGGCCGGGGAGGCGGAAGTCATACTGGCTCTTTCTTGTCGGCTGTGGTGACGCGGTCGGCATCGGTGAGCAGTTCTTCGAATTCGGAGTCCGGCCCCGGATCGCAGCCGGTGGCGCCGGCCTTCTCGGCCGGATCGTCGGCGATGGAGGTGCCGGGTTCGGCGTCGGACGCCGCACCGGAGGGCGCCGCGGCGGAATCAGCCGCGCCGGCGGCGGTCGGGAGGCCGCCGAGGTCGGTGCGCTCGAGCAGGTTCTTGCCGAGCTTGTCCGCGCCGGGCAGCTCAATCGGGTACTTGCCGGTGAAGCAGGCGGTGCAGAGACGCTCGCGCGGCTGGCGGGTGGCGTCGATCATGCCGTCTTCGGAAATGTAGGCGAGCGAGTCGGCGCCGATGGCCTGGGTGATCTCGTCGATGGTGGCGCCGTTGGCGATCAGTTCCGCCCGGGAGGCGAAGTCGATGCCGTAGAAGCAGGGCCACTTGACCGGCGGGGAGGAAATCTTGATGTGGACGCTTGCGGCGCCCGCCTCCCGGAGCATCCGCACGATGGCGCGCTGGGTGTTGCCGCGGACGATCGAGTCGTCCACCACCACGACACGCTTGCCGCGGATCACGGATTCGAGGGCGTTGAGCTTGAGCCGGATGCCGAGCTGGCGCAGCGTCTGCGAGGGCTGGATGAACGTGCGGCCCACGTAGGAGTTCTTGACGAAGCCGTGCGCGAAGGGGATGCCGGACTCTTCGGCGTAGCCGACCGCCGCGGGGGTGCCGGATTCCGGCACGGGAATGACGATGTCCGCTTCCTGGGTGTTTTCGCGGGCCAGCTGGCGGCCCATTTCGACGCGGGATTCGTACACCGAGCGGCCCGCAATGGAGGCGTCCGGGCGCGCGAGGTAGACGTATTCGAAAACGCAGCCGGCCGGCGTCGCCTCGGCGAAGCGCTGCGAGCGGACGCCGTCCTCGTCGATCGCGATGAATTCGCCGGGTTCGATTTCGCGGATGAAGCTGGCGCCGACGGTGGCGAGGGCGGACTGCTCGGAGGCAACCACCCAGCCGCGTTCAAGCCGGCCCAGGCACAGCGGGCGGATCCCGTAGGTGTCGCGGGCCGCGTAGAGGGTGCCCTCATCCATGAAGACGAAGCAGAAACCGCCCTTGACCATGGGCAGCAGCTCCATGGCCGTCTGCTCCAGGGACTTGCCCTCTTCGCCCTCCAGGAGCGCGGTCACCAGCGCGGTGTCGGACGTGTTGCCCTGCTTCATCTCGCCGCTGAGGTTTCCGCCGTTGCGGTCCTCGATCATCGCCTTGAGCTCGGCCGTGTTGGTCAGGTTGCCGTTGTGGGCCAGGGCCACGGTGCCCGTGGACGTCGCGCCCAGGGTGGGCTGGGCGTTGGCCCAGTGGCTCGCACCGGTAGTGGAATAGCGGCAGTGGCCGACGGCCAGGTGCCCGGTCAGGGTGTTCAGCGTGGTCTCGTCGAAGACCTGGGAAACGAGGCCCATGTCCTTGTAGACGTTGATCCGCTTGCCGTCGCTGGTTGCTATGCCAGCCGACTCCTGACCGCGGTGCTGCAGTGCATACAGCCCGTAGTAGGTGAGTTTTGCTACTTCTTCACCGGGTGCCCAGACCCCAAAGACGCCGCATGCGTCCTGAGGGCCTTTTTCGCCTGGGAGAAGATCATGAGAAAGTTTTCCATCGCCGCGTGCCACTGGTCGATTATCTCACGATGTGCGCTAAGACTTTTCCGGCGGCCGGTTTATGACCTGACGCCCTTCAGCGGAGGTTCCCGTCGCGGCCCTCGTCGTCGTCGGCGTCCGGTGCGGATTCGACGACGGCGTGCTCGGCGCGGCGGACGCTCCGCCGGTCCAGGACCAGGGCGATCGCGGCACCCACGATGACGCCGCCGGCCGCGCAGAGGACCATGAAGAAGCCGAAGACCGAGGAACGGTCGAAGCTCGGGTCACCGGGCAGGGCGAAGGCGATGATGGCCGCGACGGCCACGCCCAGGAGCCCGCCCAGGATCAGGAAGGGCACATATTTCGGGGCCCGGCGGACGGTGACCTCGCGGCGCTCCGGAACGCCGCCCTGAACGTTGCCCTGTGCCGGTTCCCGCTGGGGGTCGTTGCCTGCTGTGCCGGGGGTTTCGTGGGGAGACATGCCGTTAAGCCTACTGCCCTTCGACTCATTGCCGCGGACCGCATCCCAGAGCAGACTAGGGCTAGGTACAGACGAGCTAAGGATCCGCCATGTTAGCCTCAGCCGACCGTGTTCGTGAGGAGCAGCGCTTGCTCTGGGATGAGTTCTCGGCGGGCTGGAAGAAATGGGACGCGGAACTGCTCGGCTGGCAGGCCCCGTTCGGCGACGCCCTCCGCCAGGAGCTCCGGCTCCGCCCCGACTCAGTGGTGCTGGACGTCGCGGCAGGCACGGGGGAGCCCGGCCTGAACGTGGCCGCGCAGGTGCCGGAAGGCCGTGTGGTCCTGACTGACATTTCGGCCGGAATGCTCCGGGTGGCCGAGGAGAAGGCATCGGCCCGGCGCCTGAACAACCTGGACTTTCAAGTGTGCGATTCGGCCGCCCTGCCGTTCCGCAACAACACATTCGACGCCGTGTACAGCCACTTCGGCTTGATGTTCTTCCCGGTGATGTCCGCGGCCATGGCAGAGATGGCGCGCACCGCGAGGCCGGGCACCCGGGTGGGCGCCGTCGTCTGGGGACGCGCGGCGGCAAACCCCTGGGCCAGCCTGATCCTGGGCACAATTGCCCGGCACCGGGAACTGCCCATTCCGCCCGCCGGGACTCCCGGGCTGTTCCGCTGCGCACCCACTGGGTTCATGACCCGGATGTTCAAGGAGGCCGGGCTCGCCGAGGTGGCCGAGCACCAGGTCAGCACCGACCTGGTGCACGAATCCCCGGAGAGCTACTGGGAGTTCATGACCGACATCGCGACCACCGTGGCGATGGGCCTGGCCAAGGCGGACGCGGAGTCGCGGGCCCTGATCCGTTCGGATGTGTTCGCTCTGCTGGGCCGCTACGAGCACGGCGGCGCGATCCGGCTCCGGTCCACCGCCACCGTGGTGGCGGGGACCAAGGTGTAGCCGGCTGGCGTCCCGGGCCCGTTTTCGCGGCGTTTTCGGACAGGGGCTGCGGTTTCGGACGGGCGCGCCGGGGATCCGCGCTGCACGGGTCCGATTTCGTAGCGAATTCCCGGGAACGTGGCGGGATCAGCGCCGGCAGGACGGGAGCGGCCGCCGGGGAACGCCAGCCGCCGCCAGAAATGTGCCGAATGTTCCGGGATTGGCCAGCTCCGACCACGTCCAACGGATCACCCGGCGGCCGGTGGCACGAATCCGGTCCTCCCGGCGTTTCTCGTCGGTGAGGGCCTCTGCTGGCGTCCGGCCCTGGAGATACTCCGCCTTGCGGTACTTCACGAGGCCGTCGAACTCTCCGCAAAGCTGATCATCGGGCCAGTCAAAGTCAGTGAACGCCACTAGCCCCCGGGCATCACGAATTTCGACCTGGAGGAGCGGGATCCGGAAGCCGAGCCGGTACATCAGAGCGCGGCTCACCGATTCTCCAGGGGAGCCGGATGCAGGATCAGCAAACTGCAGGGCGGTCCGGATCCGCCGGGCCGCGGCTGCCGTGTAGTTGCCGCCAATGCCGGCGTCGAGTTCCCCGCGGCTGAGCGGTGCCAGGTTGCCAGGCCGCGGCCCCAGGACATGGTCGAATACTGCGACGCCCTGCTCAAACGATTCGAAGGCGGCCAGGTCCAGTGCTGTCCGGACACGGTCTGTGACCAGGAGCCCGTGACGTTCCTCGATCTGCACCGAGCCCAAATCGACCAGATGCCGGCGGACCCCGGCGCGCGAGCGCCCGCCGCCGCCGTCGGACGTGCAGGCATGCACCAGATGGCTGTGGCCCAGAACCGGCATGTCCCACAGCACAGCGGAGGACTGGCGGCAGAAGACGGTCCGGCTCCGCAATGTGGAAGCAGCCGCCCGGATGAGGACCCGATTCCTGTCCCACGGCGGCAGCGCCTCCCACTCCTGTTCCCGGACGTACACTCCCTGCCTGATGCGCCGGAGCTGCCCGGCTTTCGCCTGCCGTGCAAGGCCCCGCGCGTCCTGGCCGAGGCGCGCGAGGTCGCTGCTGAGAATCAGTCGGGGTAGGTCCATGCCCCGATGGTGGCCCGCGCTGCGGGGCCGGACAACCACCTGCGGGGCGGATGTGGAAAACTACTCCGCTGCGGCTTCGGACCGGCGCGCAGCTATGGGAACCGCGCGCCGCGGATCCGTGCTGCATCTGTCCGATTCCGCCGCGGTGGTCCGAATCCGCCGCGAGAACGCCGCGAGAACGCCGCGGGAGCGCCGCGGGAGCGGTGCAGCGTTAGACGCCCAGTGCTTCCTTCAGCGACGCCACGTGGCCCTGGGCCTTGACCTGGTACTGCGCCAGTTTGACCTTGCCCTCGGGGTCCAGCACCACGGTGGAGCGGACGATGCCCTCCGTGACCTCGCCGTGGACCAGCTTCTCGCCCCACGCGCCGTAGGCGAGGGCCACGGCGTGGTCCTCGTCGGCCAGGAGCGGGAAGGTCAGGGCGAAGTCGCCGGTGAAATGGGCCAGGGCCTCGGGGGCATCGGGGGAGATGCCCAGGACCTCGTAGCCGGAGCCCTGCAGGGACGCGAGGTTGTCGCGGAAATCGCACGCCTCGGTGGTGCAGCCGGGGGTTGCCGCCTGCGGGTAGAAGTACACAATGACGTTCTTGCCGCGGTAGTCGGCCAGGGCAACCGGCTTGCCTTCGGCGTCAGGCAGGGTGAAATCCGGGGCCGGGGTGCCCGGCTGAAGCTTGACGGTCATGTTTGCGCTCATGATGATCCTTCGGGGGTGGACAACGGGTCTGTGATGCACAACATCGTGGATCGAGGCTGTATTCCGCCGCCTGGGTCTGGCAAGGACCCGTCCGGGGCGGCTTTGGCAGGCTTGGGGCCGACAGCTTTTTCATAGCTCCGGCATAGCTGCCGTAGCTAGATTGAAGTCATTATGGAACAGCGAAATCCACAGCAGCGACGATTTGGATTCGGGCGCACTTCCGGCCGCGGGCGCGTCGAGTGACCGTCCGGCCACGGGCCTTGATGGGTGCGGTCTGTGCAGCAGTGCTCGCGGTCGTCCTGGCCGCAGGCATCTATTCCTTTGCGCAAGCCCGCTTGACGGCGGCGAATCCCACGACGACGTCGGCCGCGCCGTCTGCCGCGACGACGGCTGAGGCCGGTGCTTCGCCGTCAGCCAGTCTCAATCCGGCGGTCCCGGCGTCGAGCGCGGTGGACGCTGCCCTGGACGCGCGCATCCAGGCCATTCTCGCTGCCAACAGCCAGTACCAGATCGGCGTGGCGCTGGTCGGCCTCTCCCAGGGCGCCGGTACCGCGGACGTCCACGAATACGGTGTCCGGGAGAAATTCGTGGCCGCGAGCACAGCCAAAGTCCTGGCCGCGGCGGCCTACTACCACTTGGTCGAAACCGGGGCGGCCAGCCTCGATGACCCTTTGGGGAGCTACACCGCCGGATTCCAGCTCCGGGAGATGATCCAGCAGAGCGACAATGACTCGTGGTCGCTGATCATGGACGCCGCGGGCCACGAGGAGCTGACGGAGTACGCGGCATCGCTGGGCGTGAGCTATGACCCGGAAATCAACACGCTGACACCGGCGGAAATGGCGACGATCCTGGCGGGGGTCTATTCCGGGACGCTCCTGACGGCAGACCACACCGCCCAGCTGTTGTCCTATATGCAGGACACCAACTACGAAACGCTCATTCCCGCCGCCGTTCCGGAGGGGATCACGGTCTTCCACAAGTACGGGCTCCTGGGCGGTGAACTGCATGACGCCGCCGTCCTCGCGCAAGGCAGCACCGCATACGCGCTGGTCATCTACACCAAGGGCCAGGACTTGAGCGACGTCCCGGAACGCACCGAGGTGATCCATCAGCTGACGCAGGCCGTGGCGGGCGCCCTCTTCTAGGCCGTTTCCAGCCCGCGCACGTCCGGGTCCGCCCGCATGGCGTCCGAGCCCCTAGATGCCAAGCTCCTCCCGCAGCGCCCGCACGTGGCCCTGCGGACTGACGTGGTATTGCGCCAAGACCACGTTGCCATCGGGACCGACAACCACGGTGGACCGGATCGTGCCTTCGCGGACCTCGCCGTCCATCAGCTTCTCGCCCCAGGCGCCGTACGCGAGGGCCACAGCGTGGTCTTCGTCCGCGAGAAGGGGGAACGTGAGCGCATGTTCCGCGGCAAAGGCGGACAGGGCCTCCCGGGCGTCGGGTGAGATGCCAAGGACCTCGAAGCCTGCGCCGTGGAGGGCAGCGAGGCTGTCTCGGAAGTCGCAAGCCTCGGTGGTGCACCCGGGAGTGGCTGCGCGGGGGTAGAAGTAGATGATGACGCCTTTGCCGCGATAATCGGCCAGGGAGATCCGGCGGCCGGCAGCATCTGGCAGCGTGAACCCGGGTGCTGGATCTTCGCTGTGCAGCTTAGTGATGGCGTGCAGCTTGGTGGTGACGGTGGATTGCATGCAGTTCCTTCGATCGAGGGTCGGGATGGTTGTGGCAGCGGAGCTCAGATGCTGTATTCCGCTGGTCCGCGGACCGTCGCCCGCGGACCGGGGACGAAGCGGTAGCCGCCGCTGCGGACGGTGACGACGGCGTGCCGGCAGCCCTTGAGTTTCCGGCGCAACCGGCCGACGTACACGTCGATGGACCGGGTTGCCGCGCCCGGGGTGTCGAACGCGTCGAGGCAAAGCTGCAGCTCCTGCCGGCTTACCGTGCGGGAGCAGTTCTGCACGAGACATCTCAGAAGCGTGAACTCCAGATCCGTCAGGGGCACCCGCTCTCCATCCAGCCTGGCGTCTCCGGCCGCGAGGTCGACGGCGAGCCGGCTGATGCTGCCGGGGACGGGCTCCAGGCCCGCCCCGCCGGTGTCCCCGGCGGGATCTGCTGTTCCCGCCGGGGCGCCGTCGTCTCCGGGGGACCGGACGACGGCGGATGTTGCGGCTCCGGCGGCGGGCCTAAAGTGGACTTCCGCCTCCGGGGCACATCTGAGGGCGCGGCCGAGCACGAGTTCGGCCGCGCGGGCCAGGCACACCGGGTCAACGTCGGAGTCGTCCGGCACCGTGACCCAGACCGCCAGTCCCTTCGCGGTGAGGCCGGCCTGCCGTGCCTGCCCGTTATGCCGGGCCCGTCCGTGAACGGCGGGCGGGGTGCCGGCCACGGCCGCCTGGCTCACACGCCGCCGCGGCGGATCAGCTTGCCGGCCGGGGTCCGGCCGTCGATCAGGGTGCCGCGGAGGTAGGTCTGCCGGACGACGCCGGAAAGCGCCTTGCCGTCATACGGGGTGATGGGGTTCTTGTGCTTGAGCTTGGAAGCATCCACAACGAAAGCCTCGTCCGGGGCAAATACGGCGAGGTCGGCGTCGTATCCCGGCGCCAGTTGGCCTTTATTGCCCAGGCCGGCGAGTTGGGCCGGCTTTGCCGCCATCCACGAGAGAACCTGCTCGAGCGGGATGCCGCGGTGCCGGGCCTCGGTCCAGATCAGCGACAGGCCCAACTGCAGCGAGGAGACGCCGCCCCAGGCCACGGCGAAGTCACCGTTTTCCAAGTCCTTCAGGTCCAGGGTGGACGGGGAGTGGTCCGAGACGATGCAGTCGATGGTGCCGTCCTGCAGGCCGGCCCACAGCAGTTCGCGGTTGGAGGCTTCGCGGATCGGCGGGCAGCACTTGTAGGCTGTGGCGCCGTTCGGGATTTCCTCGGCCGTCAGCGTCAGGTAGTGCGGGCACGTTTCCACGGTGAGGCGAACGCCGTCGCGCTTGGCGGTGGCGATCATGGGGAGCGCGTCGGAGGAGGAAAGGTGCAGGATGTGGGCGCGGGCTCCGGTCCAGCGGGCCCGTTCGATGACCTCGGCGACTGCCTTGTTCTCGGCCCCGCGCGGGCGGGAGGCCAGGAACGTGGAGTAGTGGTCGCCGCCGGGGTGGGGCGCGTGGTCGATCGCGTGGGAGTCCTCGGCGTGGACGATCATGAGCGAGTCGAAGGACTTGAGCTCGGCCATGTCCTGTTCCATTTCGTCCGCTTCCAAGTGCGGGAACTCGTCCACGCCGGAGTGCAGCAGGAAGCATTTGAAGCCGAAAACGCCCTCGTCGTGCAGCGGCCGCAGTTCGTTCTTGTTGCCCGGGACGGCTCCGCCCCAGAAGCCGACGTCCACGAACACCTGGTCCCCGGCCACCTCCCGCTTGAGTTTCAGGGCCTCCACGGTAGTGGTGGGCGGGATGCTGTTCAACGGCATGTCAATGATGGTGGTGACGCCGCCGGCCGCTGCCGCCCGGGTGGCGGACGCGAATCCCTCCCACTCGGTCCGGCCGGGCTCATTGACGTGCACGTGGGTGTCCACGAGGCCCGGCAGGAGGGTCTCGTCGTCGGCGAGTTCAATGACTTCACTGCCGGAGAGGCCGTTGCCCAGCGGCTCGATCGCGACAATCACGCCGCCGCGGATGCCGACTTCCCGGGCGGCGATGCCGGCGGTGGTCAGCACCCGCTGCCCGCGGAAGACGACGTCGTAGGTTTCTTCAGACACTGAGGGTCTCCTTTCCCGGAGCACTGTCCAGGGCGCGGGCGCCCTGCGCGGAGTGCGCCACGTTGGCCAATTGCTCGCCGAGTTGCCGTCCGAGGCGCTCCAGCAGCGCCGCGGCGTCGGTTATACATGTGTCTACATTGCTTTCCAGCTCCGTCAAAGCGTGGACTGCGAGGAACCCGGAACTGCTGATCTGCTCCGGGGTCAGGACGGACCGGCCGCACACCGCGACCACCGGAACCTTGGCGCGGCGCGCCGCCCGGGCAACGCCCACCGGAGTCTTGCCCAGCAGGGTCTGTTCGTCGAGGCTGCCTTCGCCGGTGATCACCAGATCCGCGCCGGCCAGCCGCTCGGCCAGCCCGGTGAATTCGAGGACGACGTCGATGCCGGGCCGGCGGGTCGCGGCCAGTACCGCGATGGCTGCGTAGCCCACGCCGCCGGAAGCCCCGGCACCCGGAGCGTCCGCAGCCTTCCGCGCCCGGGGCCCGATTTCGGCGCAGAGCACGTCCACAAAGCGGGCCAGGGCGGCGTCGAGGGCTGCTACGTCCTCGGGGGTGGCGCCCTTCTGCGGACCGAAGATCGCAGCGGCGCCTTGGGCACCAAGCAACGGGTTGTCGACGTCGCTGGCGAGTACGAAGCGTGCGCCGTCCAGGCGGGAATCGAAGCCGGAGAAGTCGATCCAGTCCAGCCGGGCCAGGGCCGCACCGCCGGGCGGAAGCTCGTTGCCGTCGGCGTCGAGGAGCTTGGCACCGAGTCCCTGCAGGACCCCGGCGCCGCCGTCGGTGTTGGCGCTGCCGCCGACGCCCAGGATGATCTGCCGGCACCCGGCGTCGAGCGCGGCCCGGATCAGTTCGCCGGTTCCCTTGCTGCTGGCGCCATTGGCGGAGGCGGAATCAGGGCGGCCGCCCCTGCCGCCGGGCAGGACGGCGAGGCCGGACGCGGCGGCCATCTCAATGACCGCCTCGCGTCCGCGGACCGCGAACTCCGCCCGGATCGGCGCGCCGGTGGGGCCGCTGACGACGGCGCTGCGGCGGGCGAAGCCGGAGCCGACGGCGGCATCGAGGGTGCCCTCGCCGCCGTCGGCCACGGGAATCCGCAGTACCTCCAGATTGCCACCGCAAGCCCTCTGCAGCCCTGCTTCGAGGTGCCGGGCGACGTCCGGGGCCGAGAGCGATCCCTTGAACTTGTCCGGCGCTATGACGACGCGCATCTCAGGCCTGCAGGGCCAGAATGGCGGTGGGGGCGTCCTCGGCGGTCTCGGCCAGGGCCTCGAACTCGTTGACGGCGTTGATTTCGGTGCCCATGGAGATGTTCGTGATCTTCTCCAGGATGACTTCCACCACCACCGGAACCCTGAACTCGCCCAGGAGCGCCTTGGCCTTGTCGAACGCGGCAGGCAGGTCCTCCGGGTTTTCCACCCGGATCGCCTTGCAGCCCAGGCCCTCGGCCACCTTAATGTGGTCCACGCCGTAGCCGCTTGCGGTTGCAGAGAGATCCGTGGAGTTGATGTTCTCGAACGCCAGGGACACGTTCTGTTCCATGTTGAAGCCGCGCTGGGACTGCCGGATCAGGCCGAGGTAGGAGTTGTTGACCACAACGTGGATGTACGGCAGGTTGAATTGCGCGCCCACGGCCAGTTCCTCGATCATGAACTGGAAGTCGTAGTCGCCGGAGAGGGCAACCACGGTCTGGTCCGGCTTGCCCCGGACCACGCCCAGCGCGGCGGGGGCGGTCCAGCCCAGCGGGCCTGCCTGTCCGGCGTTGATCCATTTGCGCGGGCCGAACACGTGCAGCATCTGGGCGCCGGCGATCTGCGACAGTCCGATGGTGGACACGTACGTGGTGTCCTTGCCGAATGCTTTGTTCATTTCCTCGTACACGCGCTGCGGCTTGATCGGCACGTTGTCGAAGTGGGTCTTGCGGTGCAGTGTGGCTTTGCGCCCGGAACATTCGTCAACCCAGGCGGTGTAGTCCGGCAGGGACCCGGCGTCCCGGCGTTCCCGGGCCAGCTCCAGCAGCCCATCCAGGGCGGCGCCGGCGTCGGAGGCGATGCCGAAGTCCGGGGAGAACACGCGGCCGATCTGGGTCGGCTCGATGTCGATGTGCACGAACGTGCGGCCGGCGGTGTAGGTGTCCAGGCCGCCGGTGTGGCGGTTGGCCCAGCGGTTGCCGATGCCGATCACGGAGTCGCTGCGCAGGAAGTTCTCGTTGCCGTACCGGTGGCTGGTCTGCAGGCCCACCATGCCGGCCATGAGTTCGTGGTCATCCGGGATCGCGCCCCAGCCCATCAGGGTGGGGATCACGGGGACGCCCAGCAGCTCGGCCAGTTCCACGAGCTGGGCCGAGGCTCCGGCATTGATGATGCCGCCGCCGGCCACGATCAGCGGGCGCTCGCCTGCGGTGAGCATGTCGAGTGCCTTTTCCAGTTGCTTCCGGCTGGCCCTGGGCTTCTCCACGGGCAGGGGCTCATAGGTGTCGATATCGAATTCGATCTCGGCCATCTGCACGTCGATCGGCAGGTCCAGCAGGACCGGGCCCGGCCGGCCTGAGCGCATGAGCTGGAAAGCTTTCTGGAAGGCTCCGGGAACCTGGCCGGGTTCAAGGATGGTCATGGCCAACTTGGTGACCGGCTTGGCGATGGACTCGATGTCCACGGCCTGGAAGTCCTCCTTGTGCAGCTTGGCCACGGGTGCCTGGCCGGTGATGCAGAGCATCGGGATGGAATCGGCCCACGCCGCGTACAGGCCGGTGATCATGTCCGTGCCCGCGGGGCCCGAGGTGCCGATGCAGATGCCGATGTTGCCGTCCTTGGCCCGGCTGTAGCCGTCGGCCATGTGGCTGGCGCCTTCAACGTGGCGGGCCAGGGTGTGGCGGATGCCGCCGTGGGCCCTCATGGCCGAATAGAACGGGTTGATCGCCGCGCCTGGCAGGCCGAACGCCTCGGTGGCGCCCTCCTTTTCCAGGATGGCGACGGCTGCGTCTACAGTGCGCATCTTCGTCATGGTGTGCTCCTTGAAGGTCTGTTTTTGGGTGTGCTGAAGGGAAGCCCGGCGAATCGTCGCGGGCACCTCTTGTTGGGGGGAGGGCGGGCCGCCGTCGTAAATCTCGACGCCGGCCGGTGCGTTCGTGTCGAAGTGCCCCTTGACGGGGCGGCAGCGCCGCTTAGTTGCGGCCGCTGAGCTTCAGGACCTGCTTGAAAAGGCCCGAGTGGTCCAGTCCGCCGTCGCCCTGGTTGACGGTGGCGGCGACGAGCTGCGCGACGATGGCGCCGAGGGGGACGGCGACATTGGCCTCGCGGGCCGCGGAGGTGACGATGCCGAGGTCCTTGTGGTGCAGGGCCAGGCGGAAACCGGGGTCGAAGTTGCGGTCCAGCATTTTCTGGCCCTTCTGCTCCAGGACCTTGGAGCCGGCCAGGCCGCCGCCGAGGACCTTGAGGGCGGCGTCCGTGTCCACGCCGTAAGCCTCGAGGAAGGCGATCGCCTCGCCAAGGACTTCAATGTTGACGGCCACGATCAGCTGGTTGGCTGCCTTGACGGTCTGGCCGGCGCCGGAGGGCCCCACGTGGACGATGGTCTTGCCGACGGCGGCCAGGACATCCCGTGCCGCCTCGAAGTCGGCGGCGTCACCGCCCACCATGATGGAGAGCGCGGCGTCGATGGCGCCTTGTTCGCCGCCGGAGACCGGGGCGTCGAGGGGACGGATCCCGGCGGCCCGGGCGTCGTCGGCGAGGCGTTTGGCGACGTCGGGGCGGATGCTGCTGGCATCAACCCACAGGGCGCCCGGCTTGGCGTTGTCGAACACGCCGTCGGGACCGCTGACCACGCCTTCGACGTCGGGGGAGTCCGGCACCATGGTGATGACCACGTCGGCGTCCCTGACGGCCTCCGCGATGCTCGCGGCACCCTTGCCGCCTTCGGAGACGAGCTTGTCGGTCTTGTCCTGGCTGCGGTTGAAGCCCGTGACCGCGTGGCCGGCCTTGACGAGGTTGATGGCCATGGGCAGTCCCATGATACCGAGGCCGATGACTGCGATGTTGCTCATTGTGGTTCTCTTTCTGAAGTCTTTGTGTTCGATGTAGCGCGGGTGTGCTTCTTTGCCACGGCGGGCGGTGGGCCCACGCCCGCCGGGTTCCCTGGCCGAGCTTGCGAGGTTAGGGAGCGGGTGGGGATTACTGCGGGACGCGCTGGCGGATGGCCCAGCTGAATGCGGTCTCCGCGGGTTCCTTGTATTCGAGGCCGATGTAGCCCTCGTAGCCGAGTGCGCGGCTGCGGGCGATCCATTCGCCGAGGGGAAGCTGCCCGGTTCCGGGAGCCCCGCGGCCGGGGTTGTCGGCGATCTGGATGTGGCCGAAGTCCTTGGCGTGCTTTTCGATGACGGCGGCGACGTCGTCACCGTTCACGGCCAGGTGGTAGAAGTCCGCGAGGAGCTTGACGTTCCCGGCGCCGGATTCCTGCTTGACCCGGGCGATCACATCGAGGGCATCCTGCGCCTTGAGCAGGGGGTACCGGGGGGCGCCGCTGACGGGTTCCAGGAGGACCGTACCGCCGATGCGGGCCACGCCGGCAGCCGCCGTCGCGAGATTTTCGGCGCCAATGGCGTCCTGCTGCTCAGCGGATTCGCCGTCAATGCGGTTGCCGTAGAGGGCGTTGAAGGCCTTGCAGCCGAGGCGCTCACCGATGCCGGCGACGACGTCGATGTTGTCCTGGAATTCGGTGGAGCGCGCGGGCCAGGAGACCAGGCCGCGGTCGCCGCCGGGCATGTCGCCCGCGTTGAAGTTCAGGCCCGTCAGCTGAACGCCGGCGTCGGTAATGGCGTTCTCAAACCGGGCAACCTCGACGTCGGTGGGGACGGAGGTCTCGAAGGGCCACCAGAATTCTACGGCGTCAAAACCGGCGGCCTTCGCGGCGGCCGGGCGTTCCCAGAGGGGGAGCTCCGTCAGGAGGATGGAGCAGTTCACGGTGTACGTCATTGTGGGTTCCTTCCGGTGTGGGCGGGAGCTGGATCCCGGGCACCTTTGCCTTGCAGATCCTTGCTTGTTTTCCGCTTTGTGGAATTAAGATTCTGCTTTATGAAAAGTGTAGGGAAGGTTGGGCCGGGGAGTCAAGGGGTGAGCGAATGGGGGTGTGGCTGCGGGGTGAGGCGCGAGGGACCCCGATATTCTTGCCCCGGCACCTCGGAGCGCGGGAGCCTACGGTATTTCAGGTTCCGGCAGTTCAGGGCGCGCGGGCAGCAGATGCGGCGAAATTCCCTACCGCTTCGTTGGGTCCTTGCGGATGCCCAGGCCCACGAGTGCGCCGACCCCGAGGCCGATCAGCAGGCCCGTGAATGGCTTGTCGACGGTGGTGACTCCGATGGCGAAGCCGAGGGCCGCGCCAAGGAGCATTCCGATCCACAGGGATTCGTACTTCACAGCCTCAGGCTAGCAAGCATCGCCCGGGCCGCAAGGGCTCCGGGCTGGGTGACCAGATTTGGTGCCGAGGCGCGGCCGGCGGAACCACGGAGGAGTCCGCCCCGTCAGACGGGGCGGACT